>NZ_DATCNW010000477.1:0-10888 GCF_036565025.1 Pengzhenrongella sp. | reverse complement strand
AATGTTTGACGTGCGCGGCGCGGGCGGGAATGCCGTCCACGGCAAGCTTCGGGAACTGGCCGGGTTCGCCGGGATGGCAATGGCTGTGCTCGTCTCGGCTGTGCTGAGCATCGCCGTGACGACGGCCGCGGGCTGGCTACTCGCGCTCGTGGGCCTGAGCGACACCGCTGGCATTGTCGTCCGCATCCTCGGGATCGCAGTCGCTTTCGTCGTGGACGCAGCGAGCTTCGCCCTCGTCGTCGTCGTCCTGGCCGGCCTGCATCCGTCCGGACGTGATCTGCGGCGCGGTGCCGCGATCGCGGCAATGGGCATCGGCGCCGTCCGGGTCCTCGGCACCGGCGTCGTGGCCAGTAGTGCGGGGAGCAATGCTCTGCTCGCCTCGTTCGCGGTGCTGGTCACCTTGTTGATCTGGATCAACCTCATCGCCCGGATCGTGCTCCTTGCCGCCGCATGGACAGCCAACCCCCGGACCGCTCGCGAACCCGATGAGGAGTCGCGCCGTCTCGGGGGAGTATCTGGGTAGCTTTCGGTTCAGCCAGCCCAGGTGGGATACACACTTTGAACGACGGCATCGCCTGTCGCGGCGACCAGTCTCTCCGCAGGGGCCAGCAGCACCGACCGCTCGGGCCGGGCGAGAGAGAACATCGACCACGACCCTGCGGCCGGGACGTCACCAGCCCACTGTCCAACGCCATCCAACAGATCTCCGCCGCATGCAGGTCCCGGCCCAGCACATGGAGGCTGAAGGCGAAGGCCTCCGCGAACGGCGCCAGGAACGACGCCTGGCCGATCGTGACGCTGGGTTTCCAGTGCTTGCGCAGGCTGATCGGGTCGATCTCCGCCCCGGCCAGGAACGCCAACACGGCCGAGCCCAGCATCGCCAGAAGCCCGGTGATCGGCGTCTGATATACGAGATGCTCATGCCCGGAGGGGTCGGCCACGACCGCACCGACCATTATCTCGACCACCGCCACCGCGACCCCGGGCAAACCGGTGTGCGGGGCTGTCGCCAGACCGTGGTCTGGCTAGACTGGCGAACCTGGTGATGGATCCCGCCGAGACCGGCCCCTGGGCCGTGGCTGACTGACTGCCCTGGGCTGATGGTTTCTGCCCTTACTGACCATAGGCAGGTGAGTCGTGTGGGACAACCGGATCCTGGTGCTGGTCCGCCACGGTGAGAGCACCGCTCGATGCCCCCTTCCGCGCACACCGCAGCCGCCGGGATCGCCTGCGAAGGCGGCATATGATCGCGGCACCCGGGTCTGCCCGCTCGGCGGACCAGACCGAGCTCGCCGTCACATGCGCTGCGTCGACCACGACCTCCCCGCCGGCGGCAACGCCCGGTCGAGCTCTCAGGGATTCCACGACCCTCAGGCGCGACCACGTCCTACACGCTGGTGACGAGGGCCTCCAGCGTGCAACACCTGGACGATTCTCCGGCGTCACCGCTGGCGGGGAGCTCCCACATCGAACCGGAAGACGTGTCGACGGCCTCGCACGGCGGTAGCGGCCCCATCGGCAACCTCACCGCTCTCCCCCTGAGCGGTCCCAGGATCTGGGTGTTGCGGCGAACCCGTGGGGGCCCACCATGAACGTCGGCGCCGACCCCCGCAGGCATAGCCATCTCGTCGGTCAGGGTTGAGGGCCTGGTGCCGGAGTGCTTTGACCACGTGTCCTGGCGACGAGCGCGTCATGCATCGACGACCTGCCTATCGCCACAACACGGTCGTCGTTGACTGCCATCGTGAAGCAATGAATTGACGAGGACGGGCGGGGTCGGGCTCCTGTTGGCGCGCTGGTGAGGCCCGAAGACCAGCCACGATCTGGTCGACAAGGTCGACGACCTCAGCCTGGTCATGGCCGCTGCGGAACTTCGTGGCTTGGAAGTTCTTGTTGAGGACCGCCAATGTCAGCGACCATCGCACTCCGCGATGGTGCTCATCCAGGGCGATGCCCGCCCGCTCGAGGAAGGCGTCCACCTGATCGACCGCGTAGCCGGTTCGGAACCTCGTACGGGTGAGTGCTCTCCGGGCGGATCGAAGCCGAGCACTGTCAACAACTGGCCCGGTTCTGGCGCGACGAGGGAGAAACGCGGTCTCACGTGTCCTCCCGAAGTCCGGTCGACGCTGCCAGGTCGGCAGACGCGAATCCGCGAATCGACGCACCTCACCAGCATGTCTGTGCAGCGACACCGTGTTGGTGACGAACCGCGCTGCCTCGAACGGGCTCTTGGGTTGCGCGGATTCTTCAGCGCTACTTGGAGCGGTCAGGTCGCAGAGGGCTGGCCGCTGCCGCCTGGTTGTCGGGGTCTGGGTCGGGTACTGAGGTGGAGATGAGGGCTCGGCGCACTGTGAACGTGCCGATGGCCAGGGCCTGGGCGATCTCGGTGAAGCTCGACCCGGATTCGCGAAGCTGGTGAGCGTCGCCGAGGTGGGCGGGCTGACGTCGGAGGGTTTGGCCTCCGCGCCGTCCATGATTCGTGGCGTCCACGTTTTGGATGCTCGAGTCTCGCGGAGGCTCAGACCCGGAAGTGGTGCCCGTTCGTGGGTGGCTTCTCGCTGACCGCGGTGGTGATGTCGGCGGCTACGGCGCCGAGGGTGACCTTGCGGTCCCGCGAAGCGGCAGCCAGCAGAGCGGATGCCACATCGGGGTCGCACTGGTACTGGCTCATGACGATCCCGATCGCCTGGTCGATGACGGTTCGTGAGGCTACGGCGGCGCGCAGTTGTGCGGTGATCTCAATGTCGTGGGCCAAGCGCAGGGTCAGGCTCAGGACCCTCGATACCTCGTCGGCGAAGCGTCGCACTTCGCTCTGCTCGCTGGGACCGAACGCGTACGCGTGCCGGGAGTACAGGTTCAGGACGCCAACGCAGTGGTTCCGGGCGTCTAGCGGCACCGACAGCGCGGACCGCACCCCCAGAGCGAGAGCGCGGAGACGGTACTCGCTGAAGGTTTCGCCTCGGGTGAGGTCCTCGATCAGGACGATCTCCCGGACGCGCATCGCGGTCAGGGACGGTCCCGCGTGGTGGCTGTACTGCGCCTGGTCGTACCGGGCGGCTCGTGCGTCGCTGTAAGCGAGTGTGGCCGGGCGGCCGTTCCGCGAGAGCGTGACCGCGGCCGATACATCACCACCGACGACGGCGACGGCGGAGTTGACGATCTCGGTGAGGAAGTCCTCGACGACCTCCGTGGAAAAGAACAGATCCTCAAGTTCCCTGGCCGCGCGGCGCGCCGCCCGGTTCGAGGGATGAGCCCAGTCATAGCCGAACATGGTCGCCAGTCTGTCCCGGGGCGCGAACCCCCGTATCGAGCGTGTGCCGGTCACGGCGCGTCCTACCGCGAGTGCTCAAGATCTCCGACACCACGATCTTCGCACCAATAGCCCGTCGCCAGGCTTGAAGAGCACGTCATCGACCCAAGCGCGTGCCGCACGGCGAGGCCGTCCCACGCTCCGACCCATCGAGCCGCTCGGCGGTATCAGGCGTGACGTCGTAGGAGTCTGGGTCGATGACACCTGCCGGCGTTCAGCGGGCGCCGGTCGACGAGTCGGGAGTTCGCAGGTGGCGGGATCGCGTCGTGTATGGATGTCTGTTGCCGAGGAGCCCCCAGCGCTCGAATACGACGGGTTCGGCGTGGGGTGGTCCCCTCTCGGGGAGATCCCAACGTCGCAGACAGAAGTCCTCAAGGAGCTCAGGCGCCAGCGCGAAGGCCGGCGACCCTCGTCCTCGGCGGTGCAGTTCTATCTCGACGTGGACGACGTGGACGACGTGGTCGACCACGAGGCGCTGCCTGCGCGATTCAGGTTTGGGCTCGACGCGATCGGTTACGGCAGCCCCGTCAGGGTCATCGGGGCGAAGATTGCGCGCCGGGGCCCGGGGGGACCGGCGTCCGCCCGAGGCTACGGCGAGCGAGGCGTGCGGGTAGCAGTCGACGAGGTCGGTAGCGGCGGCATACCCGACAGTCGAGTCCAGCCGTCCCGCCACGACCACCGTCGGGCCCGCGTAAGCCGGCGCGTGATCGGGGGTGAGCGCCCACCGTTCGCCGATTCGCTCGAGCCCTGCGTGGTCGACAAGCGCCGCCGGGGGCCTGTCAAGGCCCCCGGCTGGAGTGACGGAACGTTCGTACCGTTCGAGCATCTCCGGGGTTTTGGATCACGAAGTAGTTCCGGAAGACGTGGTCACCGCTCTCACCCCCCGATCCAGCGACGACGCGGTGCTCCGGGACGTCGCGCAGACCTGGCAACAATGGACAGACCGGAGTCTGCAACGTTCGAGCCAGGCGAATCCCGGGTGCCACAATTCATGCATGCGTCCTGAAGTGGCCGGCTCTCCCTGTGACCCGCTCGATCAGGCCGCGCCCGAGGACCCGACGATCCGCTCGTGGTTCCTTGGCGAGCACGAGCGGGCGAACCGGGCGACGAACCTGCGGGCCTTCACCACCGGGAACCAGGTCGTACCGCTGGTGGACGGGCGGACCTACTTCACCCGGTTGTGTGCCGCTCTGACGTCCACCCAGGCGGGCGACCACGTGTACTTCCTCGATTTCCGGGGCGACATGGACGAGCGCCTCGACGGTCCGGGAACCGAGGTCGGCGACGTTCTCGGCGGGGCGGCGCGCCGAGGCGTCAGCGTGTTCGGCCTGCTCTGGCGCTCCCACCCCCTACTGATGCAGAAGTCCGAGAAGGCCAACGCCGAGTTCGTGCGGAAGCTCAGTGCGGACGGCGGGCAGGTTTTCCTCGATGCACGCACCCGCCAACTGGGCACCCACCACCAGAAGCTTGTCGTGATCCGCCATCCGGATTCCCCGGCGCGCGACGTCGCGTTCGTCGGCGGAATCGACCTCGGCTATGGCCGCAACGACGACTCCACGCACGCCGGCGATCCCCAGGTCGCGGAGTTTCCCGAAGCCTACGGATCCCGGCCGCCATGGCACGACATTCAGGCCGAGGTGCGAGGGCCTGCGATCCACGACCTCGAGCACACATTTCGCGAGCGCTGGTACGACAGCAACGTCCCCGACCGGCCGAGCCCGGTCCGCGCGTTGTACGGCCGCGTGTACCACCACCGTGTCAAGACCGCGCGCGTCCTGCCGATGCCGGTGCCCGACGTCCCGGCCCGCCCGGGCGGTGCCGCCGTGCAGGTCCTGCGCACCTACCCGGCACGCTTTCGGCGCTACCCCTTCGCCCCGCACGGGGAGCGAAGCATCGCCCATGCCTACAAGAAGGCGTTCGCGCGAGCCCGCCGCCTCGTCTACCTGGAGGACCAGTACCTCTGGTCGCGCCCGGTGTCCAACATGATCGCCGCGGCGCTGCGGATGAATCCCGACCTGCACGTGATCGTGGTCGTGCCGCGGCATCCCGACACCGACGGTCCGACCACCCGGGTTCCCGCGGTCCTCGCGCGGCAGGACCTGATGCGTGCCTGTGCGGCCGCCGGTGGCGAGCGGTTCGCCGTGTACGAGCTGGAGAACCGCGCCAACACGCCGGTGTACGTGCACGCCAAGGTCGTCGTCATCGACGACGTGTGGGCGATGGTGGGCTCGGACAACCTCAACCGCCGCTCGTGGAGTCACGACAGCGAGCTGTCGATCGCGGTCCTCGACTCAGGCAAGGACCGGCGGGAACCTCACGATCCGGCAGGGCTCGGAGATGGGGCGCGGACCTTTGCCCGGGACCTGCGCCTTCGGCTTTGGCGTGAGCACCTCGACCGCGACGCGGACGATGTCGCTGACCTGCTGGACCCGGACGAGGCCTTCGCGGCGTTCCGGGACCAGGCCGAGGCGCTCGGCGCCTGGCACGAGGGCGGCGGTTCGGGGCCGCAACCGCCGGGACGCGTACTCGTGCACCGGCCTGGCAACATCTCGGCCGTCCGACGCCTCTGGGCGGAGCCGTTGTACCGGCTCGTCTACGACCCGGACGGGCGCCCCTGGCGGGACCGGCTCCGGGGCAGGCTCTGACACGCCTGGACGTTTCGGCGATAGGTTTGGTGATGCAGTGTCAGTACCGAGGCAGAGGACCGTGCGATGACGACGAAGGCCAGTGGCAAGGCCGAACAGGCCGGGGACAGTGCGCCGCTCGAGGCGATGGCCCGCGTCGGGTTGATCGCCTACGCCATCGTCCACCTCCTGATCGGTTGGCTGGCGCTGCAGATCGCCTGGGGCGCCGCGGCCACCAGTGCCGACACTTCCGGGGCAATGAGTACGCTGGCCGATCAGCCGTTCGGCAGGATCCTGCTCTGGTTGGTTGCGGTGGGGCTGGTAGCGCTCGCGCTCTGGCAGGCCAGCGCGGCCATGTGGGGATATCGCAACCGCCGAGGCGCCAAGCGGGTCCGCAAGCGGGTCACCAGCTGGGCCAAGGCCGCGATCTACGCCGCGCTGGGGGCCAGTGCGGCGTCGGTCGCGCTCGGCTCGGGTTCGTCGAGCGCGCAGTCCCAGCAGAAGACCACCTCGGGCGTGCTCGCGTTGCCCGGCGGCCAGGCGATCGTCGCGGTCGCAGGGCTCATCATCGTCGTCGTCGGCGTGGCCTTGGTGGTCAAGGGTGCGAGGAAGTCCTTCGACGAGGAGATCGACTTTTCGTCGATGTCCCCGAGCACCCGCGAGAGCGTGGCGCGCCTGGGTCAGGTCGGATACATCGCCAAGGGGATTGCGCTAGGCGTGGTTGGGGGTCTGCTCACCTACGTGGCATTGACCCTCGACCGCCAGAAGGCGCAGGGGCTGGACGGCGCGCTGCAGACGATCCTGGCTCAGCCGTTCGGGAAGTTTCTGCTCACCGCGGTGGCCCTGGGATTCGTCGCGTTCGGCCTGTTCGCGATCCTCCAATCGCGGTACCGGGCGATGTAGCACGGGCTCGGCACCCGCCGCAAAAGGCGTCCATGAGAACGCAAACTTTCTGATGCGGAGCCCGTCCGCCATGCCCTTGCTTGCGTCGATCGGTCCCCTCCTTGTGCTCGCTCGTCGTCGGATGTCTGGAGGCAGGCCACGTGCCTCGCACGCGCCTAACGCAATGCACGGGCCAGAGGCAGTGACGGGATGAGTTAAGGTTCGTCGCACCGACCGCGCGTGGAACCGAGCGTTCCGCGCGGGTCGGCTCGCCGTTCCCTCCAAGCAGGGGGAGGCGGGAGCGGCGTCACCAATGAGCCGTGGCTGCAAGTTCGGAAAAGAGCTGGCAGCCCCGGCGCTGCTGGTGCCAGCGACGTCTTGAGCGGGGAGACGCAAGCGCTGCGGCACGAGGTCGATAAGCGGCTCCGCCACGGTGCGACCCATCTCAACGTGAGGGTCGACTCGACTACCCCACCTTCCACGCCCGGGCCACCACCGCGGGGGTCGAGACCAACTCCCCATCCCGCATCGGGCGACCCCGATCCCCTACGGCGACTTCGAGGTCACCGGACTCGAGGCCCTCACCGGCACCGGGACCCGGCCGTTGACGCCGTCCATGTTCGATGACGGGCAGCTGGTCCCGTGGCGGACGGTCCGAACCCGGCGCGAGATCGTGACCGAATTCGGGGATCTGACTCGATGCGGTATGTTTCCTGTCACAGGGGGCACGCCGTAGAAACAATGGAAGGTTGCTCCTTGGTTACACTTTTGTGGATCGTCGCCGTCATTTTGGTCATTTCCGGCATCGTCGCAATTCTGCGGAAACAACTTTTGTGGGGCGCTGTCCTCATTGTCGTCGGGCTGCTCGTCGGCCCAGGCGGAGTGAGCATCTTCACCTGAGGAAGATCACGCGCTGGCGACAAACTCGATCCCGACGGCAGGTCCGAACGTCTCGAGTAGGAACTGCAACGCCGGGCACGGGCCCAGCAAGGTGAGCCCACCGCCGCGAGCCCGCAACGCCATGTCGGTCGTGGATGAGCAGGCTAGGCTCAACTCGATCGCGAGCGAAGGTATCGCCGCGATGCCGATTGTGGGACGTGGAGCGTTGCGTGCGCCGGGGGTCCTCTCGGAACTGTCCTTCACGGCAAGCCTCCGGCTGTGTGAGACCTTCGTTGGCGAGTAGCTGGTCAGACGGCTTGGGGTCGCCAGGGATTGCTGGCCGTGATTTGAATGAGGGCGCCGAGTCCACCGACATCGTCTTTCGCGGTGGTGGCGATGTAGTTGCGCAGGGCAGCGAAGTGTTCGGCTGCGCTCCAGAAAGTCGCAACCCGGTAGAGTGGCCGTTCCGTATGGGGCGCATCTCGGTTTGTGACCAAGTGCTCACGCGCTGAATCGAGCTAACAGTTGGTCAACCCTCTGGAGGTCGACGTGGATAATGCAACCGTGATATGGACCATCGTGGCAGTTTTTGTGCTGGTGGCGATCGTGGCGACGGTCTTGATCCGCTCTCGGAGCCGGAGCCGGGTCGAGAGGAAGCGCACCGTGGCCCGTGAGATTCGCGAGCGAGCAGATAGCGACCGGATAGGGATTCAGCGCCGCGAGGCCGAAGCGGCCAAGGTGGATGCCGCTGCCAGGATGGCTCAGGCCGAGGCAGACGCCAGCGCAGCTGATGCAGCGCGGCTGCAGACGCGGGCTCGGGAGCGTTCGGAGCACGCGCGGGGAGAGCGCTCTGAGCTCAACGAACAATTGCGCACGGCCGACGAGATCGACCCCGATGCCCCCAACGCCCCGGGACGCGACGACAACGTCGCCGACGATCGAGGCGGGCGAACGACCCGCGACGGGCTCGGGCGAGGCTCGGCGCGCGACGGCTGGGATCGGCCGCACGGCTGATATGTAGTCGCATTCTGTCAAGGGCGTGGTGAATCGGCCTTCCGGATGGGTTCCGGGAGGCCGATTCGGTTGCCGGCCTTCGCGTGCTTGGGCGGGCCCGCTGCGTGTCTTGGCGACGCGCGGTCAGGCTGATATGCGCGGGCTGGTTACCGGCTGGTTACCGCAGGACTGGCTGTTCGGCTGGACCGTGGTTGCGTAGTCCCGCCCAGGACCCGGTCCATGGCGCCGTGGCGCAGCACGCCGGGGTCGATGCTGTCGGCTCCGGCTGCCATCCCCGCTACGAGGGAGCAGACCTTCAACGAGGCATTGGCGCCCTTGTCGATCGGCGCGCTCAGCCAGGTGTCGGCGAGCCGGGCCAGGCCAGCTCGCCGGGCGATCCCCCTCACGGCTTCTCGCTGGCGAAATGGAACCCTCGACAAGTCCATTTTCGCAGGTCGAAAGCGCATTCTCGCGCTCCCCACGCCCGGTAGATGTCGGCGGTGATGGTGACCGAGCGGTGGCCGAGCGTGTCCGCGATGTCCTCGAGTCGTACCCCGGCATCGGACATGAGGCTCGCTGCGGCGTGCCTGAGTAGATGAGGGTGCATGTGCCCCAACCCGGCCTTGGTCGCGACGATCTGCAGGGCTTGTCGGACGTTCGAGGGGTGCAGGGAGCTCCCGACGTTGGTGGTGAACACCAGCCTGTCGGGGTTCGACCACTTCTCGCCCGCAGCCAGTCGCTCTCGCGCTTGGAATCGCTTCTGGTCTACCCGTGCAAGGGTGCGCCAATTGGACGCGGTTTTCGGTTTCGTGAGCGACAGGGTCTTTCCCGCAGTGCGGCGCAGGCTCGGCTCCACGGTCAGTGTCGGGGGAGTGGAGTCCAGGTCGACGGCGTCCCATTGCAGTCCGGCGGCTTCGCCAGGGCGAAGTCCAAGCAGTAGGGACACGATGAACAGGCCGGCGAGGCGGTGGGTGCGGGCCGCAGCCAGGAGCGCGCGGGCCTCGTCGGGCGTGATGCTCCCACGGGTGCGGACGGGACCGCGTACCGGCTCGACGATCGCGGCGACGTTGCGGATGACCACGCCGCGCCGTTCGCCGAACCGCAGGATTCGTCGGGCCATGTTCAACGTCAGGCTCATGGTGCGAGCCGAGTATCCGTGGGCCGCCATGGCCTGGAGGACGTCTTCGATGTCGTTGGGGCGCAGGGCGACGACCTTGCGGTTACCGAAGGCGGGGAGCAGGTGGCGGTCGACGATTCCCTGGTATTCCTCCCGGGTGTTCTCGCTGAGCTCCACGGTCAGGCCGGGGTCGAAGAATTGGCGTGCGAGGTCAGCGAACGTCGTGGAGCGTTCGGCGACGTCGTGGCCGGCCTCATGCTGCGCGCGCAGTGCGTCGAGCTTGGTGCGGACCTCGGTGCGGGTGCGACCGGACGTTCGTCGGCACCGGGTCTGAGCGTGGCTGGGGTGCCTGGGGGGCAGGGGTTCGAAGAATGCGAATAGTTCGTTTTCCGAAAGTGAACGCGCAGGTCAGATCATGCGTTTGGCGATCAGGGGGTCGCACAGAGAAGGTGCCCGAGCGGATCTTCCACGGCCGAGAGCCGAGGAGATACTTGCTCCGGTGTATCAGGTCTCTGGTGAAGTCAGGGCGATGCTGGTCCTCATGACGTGTTCGAACAGGTGCTCGGTGTCGTGCTGGATTTCCCCGGACGCGAGCAGGGTCGCCGCGAGCAGGGCGAGGACGCCAAGCACGAGTCCGCGCCGTGGCTGGGGGGCGGGTTCCAGGAGTGCCTGCACGCGCGCCACGGTGGTGGGTCCGGTGATCGCGAGCACGGCTGGGGCGCAGGTGTCGCGGCGGTCGCCCGAGCGTGCTCGGCTGTTCAGACTGGTGCGGGCCAGCGCCGCCGCCACAGTCTTTCGGTCGCCGACGGTCGCGGCGGCGATCTCGTCGGCCCACCGTTCGCTGGCGTAGTGGACGCCTCGCGCCACGGGGCGCAGCAGAGGGTTGACCGCCGCGGCGAGATCAGCCGCCAGCCGGTAGAGGTGGTGATGATGCGCTAGGTGGGCGCTCTCGTGAGTCAGGACGGCGCGACGCTCGGCCGGTGGCAGCGATTGCAGCAGCAGGCGAGAGGCGACGATCCGCCCGCCCCCGGCCGGAACGGCGAACGCCTCGATCGCGTCGTCGTCGATGACGACGAGCTGTCC
>NZ_DATCNW010000476.1:0-4921 GCF_036565025.1 Pengzhenrongella sp. | reverse complement strand
GTTCAGCCGACACGGGAGATCTCGACGCGCCAGATGCGCGGTCCCGCCTCGAGGTACGTCCAGGCGAACCGGTCGGGCCACAGCGCCTCGGTCTGGTAGCGCAGCGGCTTCGGGTCGTGGTCGTTGAGGATGACGAAGCTCTTGGTCGGCGCCAGCTCGTTGAGCTTGGCGAAGATGATCTCGTGGCGCCCGCCGTGCGGCAGGCTCCGGACGTCGAGCTCCTCCGGCTCGTCCGCGCCACCAAGGAGCGCCGCCATCCGGGCGTGCGCAGCGACCAGGTCGGTGCCGACGGCGTCGAGCGCGGGCAGCAGCAGGTCGTTCTCCTTGGCCACGTGCACGCCGAAGATCGCCTGCGCGGAGGCTGCTGCGGCGATCATCGTGAACGGGTCGTTCGCGTCCGTCAGGTCGCTGACCAGTGCGGCGACGGCCCGGTGCTCGGCGAGCATGCCCGTGACCAGCAGTCCGGTGGCCTCGAGGCGAGCCCCGAGCTCATAGAGCACGGACTCCTCGGCGCGGGCATGCGGCATGAGCTCGCTGGTGAACCAGGCCACCAGGTCGGCGCGCGCGAGGTCGTAGTCGCCGGAGCGCGCGCCGTCGAGCAGGGCGACGGTCAGCTCGCCGAGCTCGCCGGCCAAGGCGATGTGGTGTGCCTCGATCGCCTCGATCACTGCGGTGTTCGGCGTCCGCGCGGGCTCGGTGCCCGGGTCGTCCTGGGGTCGTACGGAGGAGATTTGGTACGTTTCGAGCGCCATCGTGGGTCTCCTGACGGGTCGTTTTCCGAGCGGGATCGAGCCAGGAGTTGTTTTTACTACACTTTCAGGGAAAACTGTACTTGTGCTTCCAGAACCGATCGACTCCCGAACTCATCGCGTGCTGTCCGGCGTCAGCCGGGTGGCCGTGCTCGAAGTGGTGCGCGCGAACGGCCCGCTGGACGTGCAGGCCATCACCGCGCAGGTGGGACTGCACCCGAACACGGTCCGGTCCCACCTGGACCAGCTCGTGGAGGCCGGCCTCGTCGAGAGCACGGTGCAGCCGCGCTCGACACCGGGCCGCCCTCGCCTGCTCTTCCGTGCCGCCGCGCACTCGAGCGAGGGGCCCGAGGACTCCTACAAGGTGCTCGCCGGGATCCTGGCGGCCAGCATCGACGGGCTCGCGCCCGTGCCCGGTGCGGCCGCCGCCGAGGCGGGTCGGCGCTGGGGCCAGTCGGTCGTGCCGAGCGAACCGGCGCCGGTCGACGGCAAGGTCGCGGTCGACCGCATCGTCGCGCTGCTCGACGACGTCGGCTTCGCCCCGCGGCTGCGTGCGCAGGACGACGCCACGGTCGATACGCCGGTCGCTGCCGAACCGGTGCGGCCGCCGGACGCCGGGCCGACCGTGATCGAGCTGCACCGCTGCCCGTTCTACGACGTCGCGCGCGATCACGGCGAGGTCGTGTGCGCCGTGCACCTCGGGCTCGTCCAGGGTGCCCTCGAGCAGATGCAGGCCCCGACCGCGGCCGTCCGCATCGAGCCGTTCGTCGGACCGCACCTGTGCCTCGTGCACCTCCAGCCGACCGACGCCGACCACGGCCGGCCCGGCACCCACGGGGGAGCGGCGTGAGCCGCGAGCCGCTGTCCGTGACCCAGCTGCTCGGCCCCGGAACCGGCGCCGCCCAGCTGAAGGAGATGCTGCGCGACGTCATCGACCCCGAGCTCGGGGTCGACATCATCTCCCTCGGGCTGGTCTACGGGCTCGAGGTCAACGCGCGCGTGGTCGCGGTCCTGATGACCGTGACGACGCCTGCCTGCCCGCTCGGGGAGTACCTGACCGACGAGGTGCGACGGGTGCTCCTCGCCAGCGGGGCGGTGGACCGCGTCGAGGTCGAGATCACGCACGAGCCGGCGTGGAGCCCCGAGATGATGACGGACGAGACCAAGCGGGCCTTCGGGTGGTGACCCGGCGCCGGCTGCCGCTCCTGGTGGCCGGCCTGGTCTGCCTGCTCGCGGGGCTGTGGGGCGGCCTGCTGCTGCTGGGGCTGCCCGTGCCGACGCTGCTCGCGACGACGGCCGCGGACCATGGGCCGCTGATGGCGATCGGTTTCCTCGGGACGGTGATCTCCCTCGAGCGGGCGGTCGCGCTCGGTCGCCGGTGGGCCTACGCCGCGCCCGCGCTCGCCGGCGTCGGCGGCCTGGCCGTGCTGGTGAGCCTGCCGCCCGTCGTCGGGCGGCTGCTGCTCTGCGCGGCGTCGATCGTGCTGATCGTCGTGTACGTCGTCGTGCAACGCCTCCAGCCCGCCCTGCACCTGCTGGTGATGGCCGCGGGCGCGGTGTGCTGGTACGTGGCGACGCTGCTCTGGCTGACCGGCTGGTCCCTGCCGCGCCTCGTGCCGTGGCTCGCGGGCTTCCTGGTGCTCACGATCATCGGCGAGCGCCTCGAGCTGGCCCGCGTCGCGATGCTCACCCGCTCGTCGGTCCGCCAGTTCCTGGTGGGTGCGTTCTTGTTCGGTGCCGGTCTGGTGCTCTCCGCGACGCCGGCGCTGACCGGGTCGGCCGGGGTCCGCCTCGCGGGCGCCGGGATGATCGCGCTCGCGCTGTGGGGTGCCAGGCACGACGTCGCGCGGCGCACCGTGAAGATCCCGGGGGTCACCCGGTTCATGGCGGTGTGCCTGCTCGCCGGGTACGTGTGGCTGTTCGTCGGCGGCGCGATCTGGCTGGTCGCCGGGGACCTGGGGGCGAGCACGACGACCTACGACGCCGCGCTGCACACCGTGTTCCTCGGCTTCGTGATGTCGATGATCTTCGGACACGCGCCGGTGATCGTGCCGGCGGTGCTGCGCGTCCGGCTCCCGTTCCAACCCTGGTTCTACGTCCACGTGGGCCTGCTGCACGTGTCCCTGCTGGCGCGCGTGGTCCTCGGTGACGCCGCCGGCATCAAGGTCTGGTCGCAGATCGGCGGAGTCGGCACCGAGGTCGCGGTGCTGGTCTTCGTGTGCGTCTCGGCGGTCGCGGTACGACGGGCCGGCCGGCCGGTGAGGTCCCGATGACCGCGCCGGTGCAGCTCGCGCCGGGTCCTTCGGTCCCGGCGCGACCGGGGACGGGACCGTCGGGACGACAGCAGGATCGCGCGGGCATGATCGGCGGCCTCGCGCTCGGCGTCGTCATGCTCGTCATCGCCCTGGTGGTCGCCCTGACGGGCAGCCCGAACGGGACCGGCGCCCCCGCGAAGGCGGTCGTCACGGCGGGTGGGACCCAGACTGTCGCGGTCACGCTTGCCGACATGTTGATCGCGCCGTCGGTGATCCAGGTGACCAGGGGCACCCGACTCGTGCTGCACGTCACGAACACGGACGCCATGCGCCACGACCTGGTCCTGGACACCGGTAAGAAGACCGCCATGCTCGACGCCGGGGACTCCGCGACCCTCGAGGTCGGGGCGGTGAACAAGGCGGTCGCCGGTTGGTGCACCGTGCCCGGGCACCGTGCAGCGGGGATGACCCTGAGCATCGTGGTCAAGGGTGAGACCAGCGCCGGGCAGGCCAGTGCGGGGCACGACATGGCCGGCATGGCGTCCAGCGGGGCGAAGGCACCGGCCATCGACGTCAATGCCAAGCCGGGTCCGAACTGGAAGCCGTACGACCCGACCCTCGCGCCCGCACCCGGCGCCACCGAGCATCACGTGACCATGACCGTGCGAAATACTGTGGTCGAGGTCGCACCGGGCGTGCGCCAGAAGCTGTGGACCTTCAACGGGACCGCTCCCGGGCCGACCCTGCACGGGAAGGTCGGCGACGTCTTCACGGTCACGCTCGTCAACCGCGCGAGCATGGGCCACGGAATCGACTTCCACGCGGGCTCTCTCGCGCCGGACGAGCCGATGCGCACCATCGACCCGGGGAAGTCGCTGACCTACCAGTTCGTCGCGGGCTACTCCGGGGCGTGGCTCTACCACTGCTCGACGATGCCGATGACCCTGCACCTGGCCAACGGGATGTTCGGTGCGGTCATCATCGACCCGCCGAACCTCCCCAAGGTCGACAAGGAGGTCGTCCTGGTGCACTCCGAGCTCTACCTCGGACCCCAGGGCGGCACCGCGGACGAGGCCAAGATCGCCGCCGAGAAGCCCGACGCGGTCGTGTTCAACGGCTATGCCAACCAGTACGACCACGCCCCGATCAAGGTCAAGGTCGGCCAGCGGGTGCGGGTGTGGGTCGTGGACGCCGGGCCGTCGCGCCCGACCGCGTTCCACGTCGTGGGGGCCCAGTTCGACACCGTGTTCAAGGAGGGCGCGTACCTGCTGAAGCCGAACAACCCGGAGCACGGCGCGTCGCAGGTCCTCGACCTCGCCGCGGCCCAGGGCGGCTTCGTCGAGTTCGCCCTGCCCGAGGCCGGCCACTACCCGTTCGTCGACCACGCGTTCGTCGACGCCGAGCGCGGCGCGCACGGCCTGTTCGAGGCGTCCTAGGTGCTCGACGCGTGGTCGCTCGTGCGGTTCGTGCACGTCGTCGGGGCGATCGTGTGGCTCGGCGGGCAGCTCACGATCTCGGCCCTGGTGATGCCCGCGGCCCGACGCCGGCTCGCCGAGCCCGATCGGGCCGCGCTGATGCGGGTGCTCGGGATGCGGTTCGGGATCGCGAGCGCGGCGGTGCTGATCCCGCTGCAGCTGGCCACCGGGGTCGCTCTCGCCGCGCACAAGGGTGTCACCTGGGCGTCGCTCGCCGAGCCGGGGTACGGGCGGATGCTCGCCGGCAAGCTGGTCGCGTTCGTGCTGGTCATGCTCGCGGCCGCGCTGCACGGCTGGGCGATCGGCGCCGGCCACCGGACGCTGGCCAAGGCCCTGGCGGTCTCCTCCCTGGCCGGCTCTTTCGTCGTCGTCCTCCTGGCCACCGCCCTCCCCGTGAGCTGACGCCCCAGGCCACACCCCACCACCCCACCACCCCACCACC
>NZ_DATCNW010000475.1:0-9454 GCF_036565025.1 Pengzhenrongella sp. | reverse complement strand
GGAGGGGTAGTTAGGGGAGGGGGAGTGGGGGGAGGTAGCGGTCCACGAAGTCGTTGCGGAACTTGCCGTGCGGGTCCAGCTCGCTCGCCAGGCGGCGGAAGTCGTCGGCCCGCGGGTACCGGGCACGGACGACCTCGGGGGAGATGCCGAAGACCTTGCCCCAGTGCGGGCGAGGCTCGTACGGCGCGAGCAGGTCCTCGATCGCGGGCAGCACGGCCGCGACGGCGTCGGGATCCTTGCGCCAGGTGAAGTGGATCGCGACCGAGTCGCGCCGGTAACTGGGGCTCAGCCACAGGTCATCGGCGGCGACCGTGCGGATCTCCGAGACGTGCAGCGCCGCCGCGATGGCCTCGCGGATCGTGCCGAGCGCCGCCAGCGCGTCGGCCGCGTGCTCGCGCGGCAGCAGGTACTCGGTCTGGATCTCCTCGCCGCTGCTCGGGGTGAACTCGAGCCGGAAGTGCGGCAGTCGCTCGTGCCACGGACCGGGCACCCCGCCCTGCTCGGTGCAGCTGACGGTCGGCATGCCGGGCACGGGGTGCATCGGCGAGCTAGCGAGCCGGGCCCCGCGCCAGGTCGACGGGAACGGTGCCGCGTCGTCGGTCACGGGGGAGGAGTCGAACCGCGCGCCCGGGCCGATGCGGTGCTTGAGCCAGACCTGATCGATCTGCGGACCGCCCCAGCGGGTGAACAGGCTCACGCTGTACGCGCTCGCGAGCACGTCCTGCAGGGCCCCCGAGCCCAGCTCGGTCGCGGGCAGGTTCTGGTAGACGACCTGGCGAAGCTCGAACGCAGGGACGACGTCGAGCACGAGGCGCACGACGACGCCCAGCGCGCCGAGCGCGATGACGGCGCCCGGGAACCGGTCGGGGTCGGCGTCCCGGCTCAGCGTGCGGAGCTCGCCGTCGGCGGTCACGAGCTCGATCGCGCGGACCGCGGACGCCAGGTTGCCGTTGGCGATCCCCGAGCCGTGCGTGCCCGTGGCGCACGCGCCGCCGACGGCGATGTGCGGCAGGGAGCCCAGGTTCGCGAGCGCGAACCCCGTGCCGTCGAGCCGTCGAGCGAGCTCGCCGTACCGGATCCCGGCGGACACCGTCACGGTCGACGCCGCAGCGTCCACCTCGACGGTCGCGGGCAGCCCGGCGACCGAGACCAGGTCGGCCGTGGTGTCCGCGACGGTGCTGAACGAGTGCGCGGTGCCGAGCGCGCGGATCCGCGCGGTCGCGGCGACGATCTCCTGCAGCTCGGCGAGCGAGGTGGGTGCGTGCACCCGGCGCGCACCGAAGGTGAGCGTCCCGGACCAGTTGGTGGCATGCGGCGTCATGAACCGCGACGCTACCGCCCGCCGTCTCCCTGCGGCGGGGTCACACCCAGCGCGCCGGGGTCACGCGCCCGCGAGGCGGGGTCACGCCCACCGTGGCTGGACGACCTCGGCAGAGTTCGGGGCCGCATCGATGAGATCGTCGCCGCGCAGCGCCCGCTCGATCGTCTCGGCGAGCTCGTTGTTGTCCGCCGGCTTGCGCAGGAACGCCGCGACGCGGAACTTGCGGACCGCGGGCTCGGTGGTCTGCGGGTCCCGGCCGGTGAGCACGACGACCGGGATCGAGCAGAGGGCGGGCAGGTTCGCGTACCGCTCGAGCACCGAGATGCCATCGCCGGCGGGCAGGCCGATGTCGAGGAGCACGAGGTCGGGCCGTTCCTTGCGTGCGACGCTGACGGCTCCGAGGCCGTCCTGCGCATTGACAACGTCGTACCCGATCCGTCGCAGGCGCAGGGTGAGCCCGCGCCGCAGGTCCTCATCGTCCTCGACGATGAGGACCTTCGCTCGTGGTTCCATGGCCTTGTCTCCGAATCATCGTGTCGTTGAACTGGTGTGGATGGGGACGGTGAAGGCCACCGCCGTGCCGTTGCCGTGCGAGCTCGCAGCCCAGATCGTGCCGCCCTGGCGTTCGATCAGGTCGCGGCAGATGGTCAAGCCCAGTCCGAGCCCGTCGCGGCTCGCCGCGCCGTCCGCGTTGGCCCGGAAGAACTGCTCGAAGAGGTGGTCCTCGTCCTCCGGGCGGATGTCGCGACCGGCGTCGCGGACCGTCACGCGGACCCAGGTGCCGTCCGCGACCGCCTGCACGGTGATATGGCCGCCGTCCGGGGTGACCGTGAGTGCGTTGCCGAGCAGGTGGGCGAGGAGCTCCCCGATTCGCTCGGCGTCGGCGACCACCAGTGGCAGCTCCGCGGCCTCGACGCCGAGCGTGAGGTGCCGGCGCTCCGCTTCCCGCTGATGGGCGCCGGTGGCCGTGGCGAGCAAGTCGCCGATCGCCAGCGGCCGGCAGTCGAAAGTCGGTCGCTCGCCCTGCGCCCGGGTCACCTCGAGCAGCTCGTCGACCATGACCTGGAGCTGGCCGACGTTGCGCAGCAGGACGTTCAGGAAGTCCTGCTGGTCGACGGAGGCCACGCGGGCGGCGTCGTCGAGGAGCAGTGAGCCGAACCGCTGCACGACCGACAACGGCGAGCGCAGCTCGCGGGAGATCTGGCACAGGAACTGTTCGTTGGCCTCGAACTGCGCGTCCGGAGCCCGCTCGGCCTGCTGTAGGACTCGCTGGCGGCGGATCGCGCGGTCGACGGCGCGCCCCAGCTCGCCGGGCCGGATCGCGGACCTGAGCAGGCAGTCCTGGGCTCCGAGCCGGCGGACCTCCGCGGCCAGATCGTCGTCGTCGGGCCCGCTCAGCACGACGAGGGCCGTCCGGCCGCCCATGATCCAGATGCGGTTGAACGCCTCGGGGCTCTCGCTTCGAGGCAGCCCCAGATCGATCAGGACGCCGTCGAACCAGTCGCGTCCCAGGCTTTCGAGGCCGGCCTCGAGGGTGAGGGCGTGCTCGATCGACGCGGTGGCGAGGAAGGTGTCCCGCAGCGCAACGTCGAGCTGCACGGCGTCGGGCGCCGCGTCCTCGATGACCAGCACGCGCGTCGGTGCGCCTCGCGCTAGGTCCACGGTCCGACTCATGAAGTGGTTATCGGTGAACGGACCGGGCACCTTGAGCGCTTCGGTTCGTCCGTTCGGGCTACTTCGGTGGTTGTTTGTCCCGGGGCGCGCGCTGTTCGTCGGTCGCGATCGGAAGGGTGAAGATCATCGACGTGCCGTGGCCGAGGCTGCTCCGGGCAACGATCGTGCCGCCTTGGCGTTCGATCAGGTCGCGACAGATGAACAGCCCCAGTCCGAGCCCGCTGCGGGACTCGTCGCCATGGTTGCTGGCCTGGTAGAACTGCTCGAAGATCCGTTCGATGTCCTCGGGGTGCAGCCCGCGTCCGGAATCCCGCACGGCAACGCGGACCTCGCCGTCCTGCGGGACGGCCTCCACTGTGATCGTGCCGCCGGGCGGCGTGAACTTCAGTGCGTTGTCGAACAGGTTGGCGAGCACCTCGTTCAGCCGGGCCGGGTCCGCGTACACCGGCGGCAGCTCGCCGAAGCTCGTGCTCAGGGTGACGTGCCGCTTCTTCGCGAGCCAGCCGAAGCCTTCGGTGGCCTCGGTGAGCGCGTCGCCCAGCGGGAGCTCCTGGCAGATGATCGTCAGCCGCCCGTTCCCCGACCGGGTCACGTCGAGCAGGTCGTCGATCATGACCTTGAGCTGACCGACGTTGCGCATCACCACCGCGAGGAAGTCCTGCTGCTTGGGCGTCACCGGGCCGCCGATGCCGTCGGTCAGCAGCGACGTGAACTGGTGCACGACCGCGAGCGGCGTTCGCAGCTCGTGCGAGACGTGGGACAGGAACTCCTCGCGCCGCTCGGTGGCCGAATGTCGGTCGGTGATGTCCCGCCAGGTGAGGGACAGGCCTTCCCCGACCCGCGCGGCTCGGGTGTCGTAGTGACGTTCCGCGCCGCCCAGGAGTTCCTGGGCGTAGACGACGTCGTCGAGCACGAGAGGCTCGCCCGTCTCGACGACGCGCCGATACGACTCGAAGGTCTCGGTGTCCTCGTGGCCGGGCAGCAGGTCCAGCAACCGCGCGCCGATCAGATCCTCGTAGCTCACCCGGTTGTAGGCGCACGCGGCCGGGTTGGCATCGAGGTAGACGAAGTCCACGATCTGCCCGGACGCGTCGCGGATCGCTCCGAGCAGGACGTGCGGGTCGAGCAGCGAGTCGACGGTGGCACGCAGGTTCGCCCGGTCCGCCAGGGCGGCCGCGCGGTCCGCGAGCGCGGACTCCCGGGCCCGAACCAGGTCGTCGACGTCCTTGATGTTCGCCACGACGCCGGCGTCCAGCCCGGACTCGTCCGTGACCGGGTTGACCCCGGTCGACATCCACCGGTAGGCCCCGGACCTGGTCCGGATCCGCACCACGAACCCGCCCGGGGGCGGGGTGATCGGGTCCCCGGGGTACAGCGAGGCGCGCGCGGTGGTCGTCGCGGTCCGGTCGTCCGGATGGACCAGATCGGCCAGCTGGGTGCCGACGAGCTCCTCCGCGGTCCAGCCGGTGACGTGTGTCACGGCCGGCGAGGTCCACACGATCGTCCGGTCGGGCCGGGCGAGCACGACGAGATCCGTGGCGTTCTCGGCCACCATCCGGTAGCGCTCCTCCGACTCCGCCAGCGCGAGCTCCGCCTGCTGCTGCTCGCTGATGTCCCGGGCCGAGACCAGCAGACCGTCCCCGAACGGGGCCGCGGTGAGCCGGAAGGATCCCCCGACGCCGTCGTGCAGCGGTGGGACGTCGAACGAGATCGGCGACCCCGAGTCGATCACCCCCACGCACGTCTCGAAGATGCTGCGCTCGTGGACCGACCCGAAGAGCTCGCACTGTCCGTGCCCGAGGACCGCCTCGACCGGGAGGCCGTAGAGCCGGGCGCCGGCCTCGTTCACGAACGCGTAGCGGAGCTCGGTGATCGTGCCGTCCGGGTCCCGCACGCTCTTCATGATGAACAGCGGGTCCGGCAAGGCGCTCAGCGCGGCCGCCAGCTCGCTCGCCGAGGTGAGCGCGTGCCCCGGGGTGCTCATGGGGCGATGGCCGGCTCGACGCGGTTCCGTCCGGTGCTCGTGGCCCGGTCGAGGGCGTCGTCGGCCTCCTGGAGCACCTCGGTGAGCGGTCGATGGCTCTCCGGGTCCAGCATGGCCAAGCCCGCGCTGATGGTGAGCACTCCGCTGGGGTTGGCGGGGTGCGGGATGCGCAGGGCCTGGATCCCGGTGCGCATCCGCTCGACCGCCTGCGTCGCGCTGGCCAGCGACTGCTCGGGGAAGACGCACAGGAACTGCGCGCCGCCGTACCGGTAGAGCCCGTCGCCGGCGCGCAGCTGTTCGTTCAGATACGTGGCCACGGCCCGCAGGCCGTGGTCGCCCGCTCGCTGGCCGAAGGTGTCATTGAAGGCAGGGAAGAGGTCGACGGCGAGCAGGGCCAGGGCGTACCGGTGCCCGTACCGCAGGGTCCACGCCTCGAGGTGGTCCAGATCTTCCCGGAGCGCACGACGGTTGCTCAGCCCGGTGAGCGGATCCCGCCGGGCGACGACGGCGAGCTCGATGTCGAGCTCCTCCAGCGTGAAGTGCGCATGGGAGATCGCCAGGCCCGCCGTGACCTCGGCGGTGACGTCGGCGAGGGTGCCGACCCAGCCGACGCTCCCGCCCTGCCGCCCGGATACCGGCTCGGCGGTGAGCAGCACGATTCGGCGGACCGGCCCGGAGGAGGCGATCTCGAACCGGTGGCAGAACGACGTCCGACCGCCCGCGGACTGCGCCTCGATGATCAGGTCCGCGCGCTGCTCGGAGTCCAGGATGCTGTCCCAGGGCTGCCCCTCGGCCTGCTCCGCGCTGACGCCGGTCAGCGCCGACCAGTGCGGGTTGGTGTAGATGTACCGGTCCAGGTCGTCGGTCTGGAAGATGCCGATCGGGGCCGCGTCGGTGAGCGTGCGCAGCTGGTCGGCGTAGGCATGCACCTCGCGGGCGTCCACCGCGAGCTGCTCGGCCTTGCGGAACAGGTTGCCGAAGGCCGAGACCTTGGCGCGGAGCTCGTCGGCGTGCACGGGGGCGTAGAGGAAGTCGATCGCGCCCTCGGCCCACCGGTCGCGTGACGGCAGCTCGTCGCTCGCATTGGCGGTGATGAAGATGATCGGGGTCAGCTCGCTCTGACGGCGCTCGCGGATGAACGCGGCGGTCTCGAACCCGTCCATGCCCGGCATCCGGATGTCGAGCAGGATGACGGCGAACTCCTGGACGCTGACGCAACGCAGCGCAGCGAGCCCGGAGTCCGCCTCGACCACGGCAAAGTTCGGAGCGGCCAGGACGGCTCTCAGGGCGAGCCGCTTGGCGGGGTTGTCGTCGACCACGAGGACCGGGACCGGCGAAGGCCCCGACTCCACATGCAGACCGGTGCTCCGCTCGGCGGAGCGCACCTCGGCGGTCATCGCAGCCGGCTAGGACCTGTGCAGCAGGTGCGAAAGCACCCGTGCCGGGGCGGTCGATCGGATCTGGACCTCGCCGTCCAGCGCGCGTTCCACCGCGTCCACCAGTTGGGCCCGGCTCGCGGGCTTGTGCAGCACCCGCGAGACGTAGTGCGTGCGGATCGCCGTCTCGACGACCTCGGGGTCCCGCCCGCTGAGCACGACCACGGGGACCCCCCAGAGCGCGGGGAATCTCGCATAGTGCTCGAGCACGCTCACGCCGCCCCCGCCCGGCAGCCCGAGATCGAGCACGACCAGATCGGGATGCTCGTGCAAGGCGGTGCTGACCGCTCCCACGCCGTCCCGCGCGACGACGACCTCGAAGCCGGCCGAGCGCAGGACCACGGACACGGCGTTGCGGAAGTCGTGGTCGTCGTCGACGACGAGCACCTTGGTCACGCTGTTCACGCCTGCACCATCCCGGTCGCTGCGCTTCGCGGCTTGTGCACCGGGACGGCCTCACCGCGCAGCGCCAACGAGATCGCCTCGGCGAGCTCGCGGTTGTCGGCGGGCTTGCGCAGGAAGGCCGCGACGTGGAACTTGCCGATCGCCGGTGCGGTGACCCGGGCATCCCGGCCCGTCAGCACGACGACGGGGATCGAGCTCAGGGCGGGCACTTTCGCGTAATTCTCGAGCACCGAGATGCCGTCGCCTGCGGGCAGGCCGATGTCGAGCAGCACAAGGTCGGGACGTTCCTTCCGGGCAACGCTGACGGCTCCCGGGCCGTCCTGCGCGTTGATGACGTCGTACCCGATCGTCTTCAGCCGCAGGGACAGGCCACGCCGCAGATCGTCGTCGTCCTCGACAATGAGGACCTTGGCCTTGGTAGCCATGTGCGCTATCTCCGAATCATCGCGTCGTTGTGCTTGTTGAGGATGGGTACGGTGAAGGCGACCTCCGTGCCGTGCCCGAGATTGCTCGAGGCCCAGATCACGCCGCCCTGGCGCTCGATCAGGTCGCGGCAGATGTACAGCCCCAGGCCGAGCCCGTTGCGGCTCTCCTCGCCGTTCTGTTTTGCCTGGAAGAACTGCTCGAAGATGCGGTCCTCGTCCTCGGGTCGGATGCCGCGACCGGTGTCGCGGACCTTGACGCACACCTTGTCGCCCGCGACGGCCGCCTCGAGGGCGATGTGCCCGCCGTCGGGCGTGAACTTGAGCGCGTTGTCGAGGAGGTTGGTGAGGACCTCCAGGAGCCGCTCGGCGTCGGCGATGACCGTCGGCAGCGAGGCGGTGGACACGCTCAGCCGGATGTGACGGCGCTCCGCGTTCGGCCGGTAGGCGGCGACGGCCTCGGTGAGCAGGTCATGGATCGCGAGCGCCTGGGGCGCCACGGTGAGCCGGCCACTGTCCGCGCGCGTGACCTGGAGCAGGTCGTCGATCATGACCCGGAGCTGTCCGACGTTGCGCATCAGCACGGTGAGGAAGTCGCGCTGGTCGACCGACAGCTCGCCGCCGACGCCGTCGAGCAGGAGGGAGGCGAACTGGTGCACGACCGAGAGCGGTGATCGCAGCTCGTGCGAGACGTGCGAGAGGAACTGGTCCTTGGCCTCGAGCTGCTCGTCGCGTGCCCGCTGCATCTCGTGCAGGACACGCTGGCGGCGGATCGCCCGGTCCAGGGCCCGGCCGAGGTCGCCCGGGCGCAACGCGGACTTCACCAGGTAGTCCTGCGCGCCGAGCCGGAAGACCTCCGCGGCCAGGTGTGCGTCGTCGCGGGAGGTGAGCACGACGAGCGCGGCCCGGCCGCCGACGCCCCAGATGCGGCTGAACGACCCCAGGCTCGCGCTGTCCGGGAGATCCAGGTGGATCAGGACGCCGTCGAACCAGTCGTTCTCGAGCCGTTCGATACCTGCGTCCAGGGACTTGGCGTGCTCGATCGAGGCGGCCGCGAGGTAGCTGTCCCGCGCCGTGACCTCGAGCAGCATCGGCTCGCCGGGCCCGCCCTCGATGACCAGCAGCCGGGTCTGCGCGGCTTGTGCTCGGTCCGTGGACGGGATCATGGTGTGCTTATCGGTGTCCGGAGCGCGTGCCTTGAGGCGCTATGGGCATTTTCTTCCCCAGTCTGCGCGCGGTCCTGCGCTGATCGGGCGAGTCGTGCGCCCGCTCGGTGTCGTCGAGGACCGGGATCGTGAAGGCGACCGCCGTGCCGGTCCCGAGCCGGCTCGACGCCCAGATCGTGCCCCCGTGCCGCCTGACCAGGTCGCGGCAGATATGTCGCGGCAGATAGACAGCGGTGCGAGCTCGACCAGCACCCGGCCGTGGTCGGCATGGGTCACCTGCAGCAGGTCATCGATCATCACGGTGAGCTCGGAGACGTTGCGCGTCAGCACCGAGAGGAAGTCGCGCTGGTCCTGGGACAACGGGCCGGCGACGTCGTCGAGCAGCAGCGATGCGAACTGGTCGACGACCGACAGCGGTGATCGCAGCTCCGCCCAGGACGACGACGGCGGCGCGGCCCTCGTCGTCGCACATGAGGTTCCCATCGGCCCGCCGGTGCGGGTGCCTGAGGAATCTGTTCGGATCCCGCGCGATCGGACCTCTTGACGTGGTGCGCATGCCATGGGCAGAATCGTGACTACGTAGTCATGACTACGTAGTCAGCATCCTTCTTGGCTCTCGATGAGGAGCGTTGGAGATGGTTGAACCCTCGATGTCGCGGGTTGATCGGCGGGGAAGGGCCCCGGGAATGACGGACGTCGCCCGGCTCGCAGGGGTCTCCCAGAAGACGGTCTCCAGGGTGATCAACAACGAGCCCAACGTCAGTGCGGAGGTGCGCGAGCGGGTGCACGAGGTCGCCCGACAGCTGGGCTTCCGCCGGAACACCGCGGCCCGCGACCTGATCCTCGGTCGGTCCCACCGCATCGGCGTGGTGTCGATCGGCACGCCGCTGTTCGGGCCGGCGTCGCTGCTCTTCGGGCTCGAGCGGGCGGCCCAGGCTGCGGGCTACACCATCACGGTGATGCTCACGCTCGAGGGTGAGGAGGGCGGGGTCCAGCGGGCCGTGGACGGGCTGCTGGACCAGGGGGTCGAGGGGATCGTCCTGTCC
>NZ_DATCNW010000474.1:0-93708 GCF_036565025.1 Pengzhenrongella sp. | reverse complement strand
CCGCCGGTAGGTCGCCGACGACGGCGCCGACCCAGAGCACATGCACCCCGACCGCCGGGCCCAGCTCGGCGAGCCTGGTCAACCTTGCCCGGTCCGCCGGCGCACCGTTCTCGACGAGCACGACGACGGTCGCCACCACCGGCCCGGGCTGCGGTTCCCCGTCCGGACCGAGCGGTCCGCGCACGTCGGTCGACATCCCGCCCGCGGTGCGACGGGTGGCGACCAGCTCCTCCAACCGGCTGAGCAGGGCCGACGCCGTCACCTGGTCCGCGGCCAGCAGGCGCCCGCCGACCGGGCTGTGCGGCGAGGTGGTGTGCGGCAGCCAGGCCAGCCAGCGCCAGTCCGGCGACGCCTGCTGGCCGATGAACGCCGCAAGCACGACCTCGGCCGGTGAGTGCAGGGCGACGAACTGGGCGACGAGGGACGCTGCCGCTGGGCGGGCACCCTCGCCGGCCACGCCGAGGCACCCGCACTCCCGCAGGTCGGCGACGACGGGCACCCGGTCGATCGTGGCGAGCTCGCCGGCCAGCGCGGTCAGCGCCGACCAGTGCTCGGGCTTCGTATCGTTCGACTCCGGGAGCCGCACCTGGGTGCGGCTCGGCGTGGTGCCCAGCCCCAGCCGCAGCGTGGCGAACTGGGGGTGCTCCGGTCGTCTGGTCCAGAGCAGCTCGCCGTGCCGTAGGGCGTCGTCGACCGCCTCGGCGGTGGAGGGGTGCTCGGCAAGCCGGACCATGCGCTCCCGCTCCTGCATGGCGAGCAGCTCCGCTCGCAGCGCAGCGAGCGCGGCGGTGAACGCCTTGGCCTGGCGACTTTGGTCCAGCCGGGCCTCCAGCCACGTGCCGAGGGCGAAAACCGGGGAGAACGCGACGATGTAGAGGCTGCTCGTGTTCTTCGTCAGCACGTACAGCCCGACGCCGAGCAGCACGGGCGCGGCGATCATGAGCACCGGGAACCGGGACTGCGGGTTCCGCTTCGGCGGCTCGGGCGCCGGGACCTCCCTCGGGGCGAACCGCGGGACGACGCGCGGCGAGCGCAGCACCGGAACGTCCGGGGTGGTCGGCTGCGCACCTCCGGCCCGCTGGTGCTGCACCACGGCGAGCTCGGTGTCGCCGAGGGTCACGACCTCCCCAGGACCGATCACCCACCGGGTGGTCTGCTGCCCGTCGACCAGGACTCCATTGGCCGAGGCCAGGTCGACGACCTCCACGCCGTCGGCCACGTTGATCCGGGCATGCCGCTTGGACACCATCGGGTCCGACAGCCGAACGTCGACATCCCGGTCGCGACCGACCACGGCCGACCCGAACGGCAGCCCGAACTCCCGGCCGATATCTGGCCCCGCGAGCACCCGCACCGTGACGACGACCGGACCGCGTCCGGCGTCGTCGGAGCCGAACCGGTCGGAGTGCTGGACGACGGTCACGGTCGAGCCCGAGCGCAACCCCGAATCCAGGACGCCGATCTTCGGCTCGAGGGCACGACCGCTCTGCCCGTCCCACACATGCAGAGTCACCGGACCGGGCAGCTGGGCACCGCTATGCAGCGGGTCGGCGAGGAACAGGGTGCCGGCCAGGTCGCCGACCGTCGCGCTCGCGTCCGCCGTGACATCCAGATCGGTGTGCACGTCCCCCTCCCGGCGCACGGTGAGCTTGAGCCTCATGACTGATCCGCCGGCAACGGGACGTCGAGCAGCCCGAGGTCGGCCGAGGTCACCAGCCGAGAGGTCACGGCGTACTCCACGAGCCGTGCTCGTCGCTGCGTGGCCAGCCGGCCCGGCTCGCCGCGCAGCCCTCGGATTCCGACCCGGTCGAGCTTGTCGCACACGTTGTCCAGCTTCCTGTTGAACCGGGTGAGCGCCCAGCCGAGCCGTTCGGCAGCGACCGCGGAGGACGGGATCTCGGTGGTTGTCGAGCCCGGGCTGCGGAGCAGCGGTTCGCTGAGAGCGACGATGAGGGCGCGCTGGGCCGCGGTCAGGGCGACGTGTCCGACGGTGGTCGTCCCCGTCTCCGCCCCGGACAGCAGCGTCGAGGTGAAGGTGGCGTGCGTCGTCTCGAGGCTGACCTGGTAGGTCGTGGGCCCCGCGGTGAACACCACGACCGTGGTCGCGAAGACCAGCGGCAGTCGACCGCCCGACGTCAGCCAGGCCTGCATCCCGCCGGACGGCTCGGTGATCGTCGCCGAGAGCCGCGACCCGACGTTGCGCAGCCACCACACGCCGTCGACGAGCACGATCTCGAGGAACCGACGGTGCAGGTACGGGTTGTCGTCCAGACCGAGCGGCCCATCACGACCCACGACGAACGGTTCGGTGGGCGACACCTCGAACCACTCGCCGCAGAACTCAAGCCGGCACGCGCCGGTCGTGCGCTCGATGTCGCTCATGGTCCGACACACCCTGTCCCGGGCTTCGGCGAACTGGTGCCGTTCGCTCGGCGCAGCAGCACCTCGAGGCAGGTCTTGCCACCGGCCACGGCCGGCACGGTCACGGCCGTCGCGGACGTCGTGGTGTACGAGGCCTCCGAGCTCGGGTCGGGGACCCGGTAGAGGTACCTGTCGCCGCTCTTCGGGTCGGGGTTGCCCCAGGCGAACGCCACCCGCGCGCCCCGCACGGTGCCGACGACGGCGGTCGGTGCCGGGACGGGCGCGCCGACCGCGTCCACCGGCGCTGGAGCGGACGGTGAACTGTTGCCGCTACGAGGGCCGTCGGGAGGGGACTGCAGAGCCAGGAAGGCGCCGACCGCGACGATCACCACCACGACCGCGGCCACCACCGCTGCCACCGGCGAGCGCCGGGCGGGCGGCCCGTCGTCTGGCGCGACGGATTCCTCGGCAGCGGCTCGGTGGATCGTCGTCTCGACCGCCGGGCTCGCGATCCCCGGGCCGCGGAAGTCACGAACCACGGGTGCGCTCTGCGGCTCTTTGGTGTCCGGCGGCGTCACCGGCGCGGTCCGGGCCGGCGGGACGGAGGTCTCCGCAAGCGCCGCGTCTGCGGTCCCCCAGCCGGTCTGCCGCGAGTCCGGCACCATGGCCGGGTCGACCGTGACGACCGAGCGGATGCGGGTGGCGCCGTCGTCCTCGATCTCCTCCCGATCGGGGGGCACCGAGTCGTCGCGCACCTCGACCTGGGTCACCGGCATCCGCAGCTGCGACTGGACCTGCTGGAGCGCTCGGGCGAGCGACAGGGCAGACGGATAGCGCGCGGCCGGCGCCTTCGCCATGGCCGTGGCCAGCACCTGCTCGAGGGTCGGCGGGACGTCCGGACGCCCCGTCGGCGGCAGCGGGGCCGTCCGGATCCGTTCGGCAAGCGCACGCTTGCCGTTGTCGCCACCTCGGAGCTCGAACGGGGTACGGCCCGCCAGCAAGGAGTACACCGTCGCTGCCAGGGAGTACACGTCCGCAGTCACCCCGGACGCGACCTGCCCGCTCACCACCTCCGGTGGGGACCAGGGCACGGAGAGCCCCTGAGCCACGTCGACGTCCGTGGACACCACCGAGATGCCGAAGTCAGTGAGCGCCGGGCGGCGGTACTCCGTGAGCAGGATGTTGTCCGGCTTGATGTCTCGGTGCCAGATGCCGGCCCGGTGCATCGTCTCCACTGCCCCGGCGAGCTCGATCCCGGTCCGCAACGCCTCGTCGACGGCGAGCGGGTCCGACTTGTAGCGGTCCCCCAGGCTCGGTGGCGGGCAGTACTCCATCACGAGGAAGGGACGACCATCTGCCGCGACGTCGGCCTGGTGGACGGTGACGATGCGGGGATGCGTCGAGAGCTGCGCCATGAGGTCGGCCTCGGCGTCGAACCGTTCCCGCCCGCCGTCGTCGCGCACGTCCGCGAGCAGCACCTTGATCGCCACCTCCCGGCGAGGGCGCAGCTGGCGGTAGAGGAACACGTCGGCGAATCCGCCGGAGCCCAGCGACGAGACGTACTCGAAGCCGGGCAGCTGCGGTGGCGCAGCCGGGGTGCGTCGGTTCACGGCACGTCCTCGGCGGTCACGACGATGCCCTCGCCCAAGTCGAACCGGTCACCGCTGCGGACCGGCACCGGACTGTTCTGCGCGAGCCGAACCGGCGGCTGGCCGGGCCGCAGCATCAGCGTCCCGTTGCGCGAGCCGAGCTCGACCGCCAGCACGTTCCAGTCCTCTACCCGCAGTTCGAGGTGGCTTCGCGAGACCTCCTTGCCGCCCACTGCCACTAGGTGCGGGATGTCGCCCGCACCGACCCGGGACGCCTGGGGGCGCCGCCCGAGGATCACCGAGCGGTCGAGGTCGACCGTCTCCCCTGAGCCCAGCAGCACCCGGCCCAGCGCGGGCCGGGCACCGACCCGCGGCTCGCCGACCGTCGGCTCGCCGCAGGTCCGGCAGACCACCGCGTGCGGGGCGCTCGGGTGGCCCTGCGCGCAGTACCGGGACAGCACGCCGGGCCCGCTACCCGTCGTCGCCGGCACCGGCACGGGCGCCGGTCCGAACAGGTCGACCAGATGGATCGTCTCCCCGTCGTGGTCGCCGCCGTCCTCCTCAGGGTCCGGTACGCGCGAACTCTCGTGGCCGGGCGACCGTACCGCCGCATGCTCGACGCCGTGGACGGCGGTGTGGTCCCACAGGAACCCATAGTCGGTCTCGCCTGCGCCTTCCCCTCCCCGGTCCGGGCCCGCAGCGGGGATCGATCCCGGGACGCCGGTGACGAGCCCCTCCGCGGTCCCCGTCTCCCCGGTCCTGGTGAGCTCCGTCGCCAAGGTGGCCTCCGGCGGCCCGTCCAACGTCTGCGCGACGGGTTCGACGAGCGGGCCACCGTCCGTCGGTCCAGCAGCTGGGGCGACCTCCGCGACTCGCTCGACAGTCGGGGCCGGGTCCGGTCCGGGCGCCAGCACGAGAGCGAGCCGGACCGACGCCGCGAGCGCGACGCCGCGGTCCAGGGTCAGCGCGCGGCCCGACACGTCCTCGTCGCCGGCCAGCTCGACCAGCGTCGGGTCCTCGACGGACTCTTCGCGCCAGCTGGTCACGTGCAGGCCGTCGACCTGCGTAGGCCGAGGACCGGCGACCGCGACCCGGTACGGGCCGCGCACCAGCAGGTCGACCCGACCGGGAGCGAGCACGGCGACGGCGAACGGCGGCAGCACCGCAAGCCGGGTGCCGAGGGTGAGCGCCTCGAGCAGGACGGCGGCCCGCTCGCCGTCCGGCTCGTCCGGGCCAAGCGCAGCCCGGACTGCGGCGAGCACCTGGTCGGGGGTGGATGCCGGCAGCAGCGCCACCCCGTGGACCTCGACCACCGCGAGGTGGCTGCCCGGAATGTAGTCCCCGGTGCTCACGACGTCCCTGCCATCGACTCGAGCTCCTCGCGAGGAAGGGTGTCGTCGTCGGCCTCGGTGACCGAGGGGACGGTGCGGTCGTCGTCGTCCAGACCCCGCCCGTCGACCACGACGACCGTGACGTTGTCGTGGCCGCCGTTCGCCAGCGCGGCCTGGACCAGCGCGTCGGCGGACTGCTGCGGGCTGCCGGAGGTCTGCAGGAGGTCGGCGATGACCTCGTCCGACAGCTCGCTGGTCAGTCCGTCCGAGCAGATGAGCATCCGGTCGCGCGGGCCGGCTGGCAGCATCCACAGCTCGGGCTTGACCTGGGCGAACGCACCGACCGCCCGGGTCACGACGTGGCGGCGGGGGTAGCCGTCGGCCTCCATGGGGGTGAGCTCGCCGGCGTCGATGAGCTCCTGGACCTCCGAGTGGTCGACGGTCACCTGTTCGAGCACCCCGTCGGCGGCCCGGTAGACCCGCGAGTCGCCGATGTTGACCACCAGCCAGTAGGGCGCGCCGCCACGGCTGCCAAGCGCGACGCCGGCCAGCGTCGTGCCGGCTCCGCGACCTGGCGGTGCGGGCAGCGCCCGGATGCGGGCCGCGCCCCGCTCGATCCGGTCGAACAGGTCCTCCGGCTCCACGCTCACCCGTCCACGCAGGTCGTCGAACTCCTGCACGACGATCGCCGACGCGACCTCACCGGCCTCGTGCCCGCCCATGCCGTCGGCGACGACGAACACCGGCGGATCGGCCAGGTAGGAGTCCTCGTTCCCGCTGCGGCGCCCGGTCGCAGTCGCCACTCCCCACTCGGTGTCGAAGCCCTCGCTCACGGCACCTCCACCCGGAACGTCCGCGACCCCAGGTGGACGACCGAGCCGGTCTCGGCCAGCACCCACTCGCCGGCCTGCAGCGCGGTGCGGGCCCCGGTGCGGGCCCCGGTGCGCTCGATCGAGGACCCGTTGGTCGAGTGCAGGTCGCACACCCACAGCCCGCCGTCACCGAGGACGAACTCGAGGTGGGTCTTCGAGACGGACTTGGTCGAGTCGGCCAGCGGCACGAGGTGGCTCACCGGCTCGTTGCCGGCGACGGGGTCGCGGCCGATCCGCCCGCGGCCGGTCACCGGCAGCGCGTCGCCGGTGTCGAAGACCAGCCGGACCTCGGTCACCGGGGCGGCTGAGTCCAGCGACATGACGGTCATCTCCGCGTCGTCGTCCTTCGGCGGCGCGGGCAGCGGTGAGAACGGGACGGCCCCCACCGGCGTGGACGGTCGAGGGTCCGACCGGGCAGGCGATGGCGGAGGCGGAGGCGGCGCAGCCGTGGGACGGGTGGGCGCTGACAGACCGGGGACCGCGGAGATGATGCCGGTACTCGCTCCGGCTGACGACGGCGCCGAGAGGGGCTCGTGACGCCGCGACACGGTTGGCGTCGGCGGCGCGGGGGGCACCGGACCGACAGGAAGGGGCAGGGCCGGCGGAGAGGCCGGGGCCGCTACCGGCGCGACGCCCACTGTGGACGGCGCGACGGGATCGGGAAGCATGGCCACAGGCTGCACGCGCGCCACGACGGGTGGGGCGACCGACGGTCCCGCTGGCGCCAGGACCTGCGAGTGGGTCGATGCCGTGACCGCGGCACCGACTCCGGGCGCCAGCGGGTCGCGCCCGGCGCGAATGTCGATGAGGAAGACGTTCGCGGCCTTGTCGTGCCACCCGCGCAGCAGTCGGTCCTTGTCCCAGAACAGGGATATGACGAACAGCAGTCCGCCCAAGGGGATGAAGCTCGCGAGGGCCAGCAACAGGTACCGGCCGAGGGTGCGCCCCCAGCCCGGGAGGGTGCACCCCGGGACGGCCAGGGTTCGGGCGCCAACGGCTCGCTTGCCGATCGTCTGGCCGGTTGTGGCGTGTAGGCGCCACTGCACGAAGCCCAACACCAGTAGGGCGATGGCGACGATCAGATACGGGTCCGTATTGCCTGCGTACGCCAGGCCGAAGGCGGCGGCCTCGACGAGGATCGCCAGCGCTGTGTCGATCAGCGACGCCCCGATTCGACGGCCAACCGGAGCGGGCACGGTTCCGTTCAGAGCGGCCCCGAGGATCGTCGGGTCCGGTGTGGTTGTCACGATGCTCATCGCTGTCCTCCTGCTCGAGTTTTCGGTGAGCGGTTGGCGGTGCGCGCCCTCACGAGGCCGTGACGGACGCTGGCGGCGGGACGCACCGCCGTCGCTGGGCGTTGCCGTCGGCCGTCCGCAACCAGCGACCGCACCGAGAAACGCGCCCGGAGCCGCGCCCAACGGCCGACGGACCCGGACATTGCCGCCACGACCTTGTTGACCTGCCGCCACATCTCGGCGACGTCGGCCTCGTCCGGTTCGCCCGCGCCGAAGACGGCCGTGTCGGCCTTTGCCGCCAGCGGGGCGAGCTCGGCGCGCGGGTAACGCTCGGCGAGCATGACGGCGGTCTCCCGACGCGTCGCCCCGCCCGGAACGCGGGTGCCAAGGTCCGCCGCGCGGTCGACGACCTCGTACCAGCCCCCGCTCACGCGGGCGACCGGCTCGTCGGCCGTGGAACGTCGTCGCCGGCGCCGACGTTTGAGCCAGGCGATCAGTGCCAGCGGCCCCACCACCACGATGACCGGGATCATCGCGAGCCCGGCGGTCCGCAGCGCCGAAACCCACCACGGGTCAAGCCCGCCGGAGTGGTCCCTGCCCCTGTCCTGACGGGTGTCCGGGGGGAGTTCGGCGGGCGCCTTCGGGGGCGCGGGCGGCTGCAGCACCTGCGGCTTGGGGTTCGAGCGCGGCTTCGGCGCCTGCTGGTCGACGGTCTGGTTCTTCGGCGGGGTCGGGTCGAACGACACCCAGCCGGCCCCGGCGAAGTCCACCTCGACCCAGGCGTGCACGTCGTCCCCGGTGATCGAGACGGTGCCGGTGGCCTTCGCATTCGCGGGGTAGAAGCCCATCACCACCCGGGCCGGGATGCCGAGCTGGCGGGCCATGAGGGCCATCGCGACGGCGTACTGCTCGTCGTCGCCCACCATCTGGTCGGTGCTGAGCAGCGCGGCGATGCGCTCGGCGGTGTGCCCGGAGCGCGATGCCGCCTCACCTACGAGCCCGTGACTGAAGAAGCCCTTGGTGGACAGCGTCGACTGGATGTTGTGCACGGCGGTGATCGAGTCGGTGCCGGCGCCGGCCATCTGCCCGGCGGACGCCTGCACCGCATCGGGCACGTTCGTCGTGCCCGGCAGCGTGACGTTCGCGAACTGTCTGCCCTTGAGCTGGTCGTCGGTCCAGGTGCGCGGCAGCACGACGTCCAGACTGTAGGAGTCGCCGGCCGCGAGGCCCGCCGTCGTGATCGCCACGCCGGTGCCCTGGTCGTAGTACAGGGACCGGGCCAGCGTGGTGGCGCGGGGACCCGCGAACGTGATCGAGCGCAGGTCGCCGGCGTCCGGCAGCCACACCCCAGAGTAGGTCGTCGAGGTGATCGTCAGCCGGGTCGTGGAGCCGGTGCCGGGCACCGAGCCGGGGACCGGTTCGAACGTCGCGCCGACACCGCGTTCCGTGACGTCGTAGACGACACCGTCGTAGCCGTCGAGGGTGGCGAGCCGGACCCGTCCGCCCGCGGGCAGCCCGTCGACGGTGAACAGCACGTCCTTGTCGTGGTCCTTGACGTAGGACCGGAAGGCGACCAGCGGGCTGTGGTAGTCCCGCAGGTCGAGCGGCGGCACGACGGTCTCGCGCAGCGTGTGCCGGGGCACGGCCGCCGCCGTGAGCGGTGCCAGGGCGAAGGCCACGGCGCCGACGGCGAGGAGCATCCCCGCCCCGGTCGAGACCCGCCTGCGCGCCATCGCGGCGCGCGAGCCGGAATCGACGTCGGCGGCGAGGTTGGTGGCCCGCAGGTGCGACTCACGGCGCCACACCGCCCAGCCGACGGCGACGGCGGCGAACACCGCACCCTGGACGACCGGCGCGGCGGGATCGATCGTGCCGAGCGCGATCGGCATGACGAACGCGACCACCGCGGGCAGCAGCGCCCACCAGGGGCGGCTCGCCCGGAGCGCGAGCGAGGCGGTGACCACGGCGGCGATCAGCCCCGTGAGCAGCGGCGCGACGAGCACCGCCGGGTGCTCGCCGACCGGCGGGGTCAGGGTGAGCATGTCCTTCCAGGCCCGGATGGCGGCGACCAGCACCGCCCGGGTGGACTCGAGCGTGGGCAGCACCCGGGAGGCGGTCTGCTCGGGCACCGCGAGCGGGCCGGCGACCAGCAGATAGACGACGATGACGAGTGCGGCGAGCGTGAGCGCCACCCACCGGCGCGCGGCGCCGGCCACGGCCAGCAGCAGCCCCAGGACCAGGCCGACGCCGGCGGCGATCATCCACCTGGTGCCACCGAACGCGGGTCCGAAGCCGACAAGCCCGGCACCGACCAGCACGGCCGAGACGACGACGTCGATCGTCTGGGCGATCGGGCCGCGGACGGGCGCGCGGTTCATCCGGCGACCCGGCGCATGACCTGTGGCACCTGCTCGAGCGCGCCGACGGTGAGCACGACAAGGCTGCCGAGGATCCGGCGGGAGACCTGCTCGCCGGGAGCGCAGCGAATGGCGACGTTGAGCGCGCTCGCCGGAAGCCGCACGCTGGCGGCGAGCAGGCTCGCTGAGCTCACCGCCGTCCCGGCGACGAGCATCACCGCGGACGCGTCGGGGACCTCGCCGCCGATCGCTCGGCCGACCGCGGCCAGCCCCTGATCCTGCTCGTCCGCCTCGATCAGGCACAGCCCGTCGAGGTACCGGGTCGCGGTGCTCGCCCGCAGCCGCCCGCGGGAGGTGAGCACGGACAGCTGCTTCTCCTCCCGGATCGCCTGCAGGCCGATCGAGCCGGCGACCGAGATCGCCAGCTCCAGCTCGTCGGGGTCGGCGTAGTCGGCGGCGCAGCTGGAGAGCCCGACCACCAGGTGCGAGCGCCGGGTCTCCTCGAACTGCCGGACGACAAGCCGCCCGGTGCGCGCGGTGGTGCGCCAGTGGATCGAGCGCCGGTCGTCGCCGGCGACGTAGTCACGCAGGGCGTGGAAGGCGATGTCGTTGCTCGACAGGTCCTGGGTGGGCAGGCCTTCGATGTCCCGCAAGAAGCCGGCCGAGGCACCGTCCAGGGAGATGGTCCGCGGGTGCACGTACAGGTCCGTCGGGTCCGTCCAGCGCACCTGCCGGCGCAGCAGGCCGAGCGGGTCGCCGCGCACCGACCTCACCGGCCCGAGAACGACGAGCCCGCGCCGGCGGGTGGGAACGACGAACATCTCCTCGTGCTCGGCGCCGCCGGCCAGCCTCGGCAGCCGGAACGTCGCCAGGCCGAGCCCGACGGGCAGCTCAACCCGCGCCGGCAGCGTGGCCCGGGTGCCGACGTTGCGCACGGTCAGCTCACCGGTCGCGCGGTTGCCGACGACGACCCGCTGGCGCCCCAGGTCCAGCGCGACCGCGTACGAGGACCGGCCGACGACGAAGGCCACGGCAACCACGAGCAACAGCCCGTCAGCGACGGCGAGCGTCCAACCTTCCAGCCAGCCGAGCCGCCGCCCGGACCAGGCACCGGCCAGCGCGGCCGCGAGGACGAGCCAGCCCGCCGGCCCGACGATGGCGAGCACCGGGGCCAGCGCCCGGCGCACCGGCGCGAGCGAACCGCGGACGGTGGCGAACGCCCGATCGGCGTCGGACCACGCCCGTCGGACGGACAGCCGGGCCGCGGCGACGAGCTCTCGGGGACCGGAACGGGGCGGCCGTGCGACGCGCGCTCCGCGAGGCCCGTCCGCGGTAGCGGGCCGCCCGTCCGGGCGCCGCCGCCCCCGCCCGGCGCTTGCCGGCGCCGGCGGGTCGGCCTCCTCGACCAGCTGGCTCATGACGCGCGCACCCGCTCCTGAGGTGCGGCGACGTCGGCGGCCACGACCTGCAGCACAGACTGGGCCGTGGCCCCGGCGAACTCGGCCTCCGGGTCGAGGATCAGGCGGTGCGTCCAGACCGGGGCGATGAGGTCCTTAACGTCGTCCGGGAGCACGTAGGTGCGCTCGTGCGCCGCGGCCCACACCTTCGCGACCCGGGTCAGGGCGAGCGCCCCGCGCACCGAGACGCCGAGCCGGGTCTGCGGTGCGTGCCGGGTCTGCTCCGCCAGGGCGCTGATGTAGTCCGCGATTGAGGCGTCCACGTGCACCGTCGCGGCGAGGTCCGCCATGTCGGCGACCGCGCTGGTGGTGATGAGCGCGGGCAGGTGCGCGGAGCGGTCGCGCTCGGCTGCGCCGAGCAGGATCTTGATCGACGAGGCCCGGTCGGGGTAGCCGATCGAGGTGCGCATCAGGAAGCGGTCGAGCTGGGCCTCCGGGAGGCGGTAGGTACCGGCCTGCTCGATCGGGTTCTGCGTCGCGATCACCATGAAGGGGCGCCCCGCCCCATAGGCGATCCCGTCGACAGTCACCTGAGACTCCTCCATGACCTCCAGCAGCGCCGACTGCGTCTTCGGCGAGGCACGGTTGATCTCGTCGGCCAGCACGATCGAGGCGAACACCGGGCCCTTGCGGAAGTCCCAGTCGCCCTTGCGCTGGTCCCAGATGTTCACGCCGGTAACGTCCGAGGGCAGCAGGTCCGGGGTGAACTGGATCCGGTTGTGCGAACCCTGCACGGTCGCCGCGATCGCCCGGGCCAGCGACGTCTTGCCGGTGCCTGGCGCGTCCTCCAGCAGCAGGTGCCCCTCGGCCAGCATGCAGGAGAGCGCGAGCCGGACGACGTCCGCTTTGCCGAGCACTGCCTGGCCGACGTTGGCGACCAGCTTCTCGAACGTGTCCGCGAACCAGGTCGCTTGATCGGTGGTGATGGTCATGTCAGCGCGCCCTTCCGTGCATCAGCTCAGCCATGGCTGGAATATCCGGTCGTGTAATTGCCGAAATGAAGCCGCACCGAGAGTCCCGTGCCCGTCGTGCACACAGTTCCGACCGTGCCATTTGCCGGAACATTGAAATTCCTCGTCCCAGTTCCAGATGGGAATCGCGACCCGTCATTCCACTCGCACCAATAGGCGTATGTTCCGGCTGGGAAGTTGGTGACGGTGAGTTGCACCTGAAGGCAACTTGCAGTGCCGCAACCGGCGACCGGCTGGAAGCCTCCCCAGGTGACGTCGTAGGTCGGTGTCGGCGGCGGCGGCGGCGGCGCGGTTGTTCCCGACGCTGTGGTCTCGGAACTCTCCTGGCCTAGGTCATCGACCGTCTTCGCACCGAACGTGTGAGTTTGACTGTGGCCGTCGCCGACCGTGTAGGGCCCACCGCCGCCAAAACCGTCCTGCCAGTTCCCGCCATCGATTCGGTACATGACGTGGGTATTCCACCGCCCATTCTTCTGCATGGATACCGTGAAAGTCACTGTGGTGTCACCTTCGACTACTGACACCGTAGGCGCGATCGGACGACCATAGGGGGACACCCCTCCCAGATAGGATTCTGGCCCCGGGTAGGTGACTCCGTCCAGGGAAGTAACCGCTCGGACCTCCACAATGTACGACTGGTTGTTTTGGACCCCGGAACGGACGACTTTGTCATCGGGAACAGCTATCCACGACCCAGCGCGGTTCAGCCTGTACTGATAAGCGAGCTCACTGCTCAGCGCGCCGTTTCCGGGTGCCGGCCCGAACGTGAGCGTGAACTGATTGTCGCCCGGTACAACATTCATCGGCGAGGTCACTGCACCCGGCGCGACGAATGCCCGTCGTGGCGCCGACGCCGCGCTGGCCGCCCCGTTCCCGGCCTTGTTCACAGCGGTGACCGTGAAGGTGTAGTCGGTGACGTTCGTGTCGAGCGTGATCGCCTGCGTCGTCCTGCCGCCGGCGACCTTGATCGAGGAGACCGACGCCCCGCCGCGCAGCACGTTGACCGTGTAGGAGGCGATCGCGTTGCCGTTGTCCTTCGGTGCCACCCACGCGACCTGGAGCTGGGCCTGGTTGCCGACCGGGTCGAGCCGGATGGTGGTCGGTTGCGCCGGCGCGTTCGGCACCCCGGCCGGGGTCTCGCTGGCCGAATACCCGGACCAGTCGGACGGGTCCGAGGCGAGGTTCTTCGCCTGGACGCGCACCTTGTAGGGCACCCCGTTCTCCAGTCCGGTCCAGGTGTAGGACGTCCCGGTGACCCCGGTCTTCTGCCCGACGCCGGACGGCGGCGGCGGCGAGATCTCCAGGGTGTAGCTCTGCACCGGCGAGCCCTCGTACCCGGTCGGCGCCGCCCAGGTGATGCCGAGCGACTTGTCGCCGAACTTCAGCCCCGGGACACCGGGGGCGGTGGGCTTGGCGTCCGGCCGGGCCGAGGCGGAGGCAGGCGAGGGGTCGGAGTCCCCGACCTCGTTGGTCGCCACGACCCTGAAGGTGTAGTCGACGTTGTTGGTCAGGCCGTCGAGGGTGCACGTCGTCGTCGGGCAGTGGAACGTCTGGCCGCCGGACGACCTGACCGTGTACCCAGTGATCGGCGCGCCGTTGTTCGCCGGCGCCGCCCAGGACAGGACCACGGTCTTGGAGCGGATCTCGCTGACCTGCGGGGTCGCCGGGGTGGCCGGGCGGCCCTGGACTGTGAGCTTGATGCGCCCGTCGACGTACCTGTCGGCGTCCTTGGTCGCGTCCTGCACCCGGTAGCGGACCACCATCGTGCCGATGAAGTCCTTCGCCGGGTTGACCTGGACCTGCGTCCCGGACAGGGTCGCGGTGCCCGAACCGGTCTCCACCACCGGCGCGCCGACCAGGGTCAGCGCGGTGTTTGGGAAGGGGTTCTGGTCATTGGCCAGCACGTCGACGGTCATGGTCTTGCCCTGGCGCGCCTTGTCCACGATGTCGTCGTTGGCGACGGCCAGCGGCCGGGTCGAGGCGACGACCGTCACCGTGAGGGTGCCGTCCACCGGGGCCGTCGTCCCGTCCGACACCTTGAGCTTGACGGTCGTGGTGGTGCCCTTCGGTGTGTCGACCCCGGCGGCGGCGGTCAGCTTCTGCCCGGACACCGAGACCCGTAACCCGCCGGCGGGCTGCCCCTCGAGGGTGTACTTCATCTTCGCCAGGTCACCGGCGTCCGGGTCGGTCGTGAGGGCGGCGAGGTCGACCACGACCGGGTCCTCACCGGGAGCGATCTTCACGGTCGAGCCGGTGAACGTCGGCGGCTGGCTCGTCGGCGGGTTCACGGTGATCGGGATCGTCAGCACCGCGGTGTGCCCGTTCGGGTCGTCCGGCCCGGTGCCGTCGGTCACCTCGAAGGTGACCCCCGCGGCCCCGAAGTAGCCCGTGGCGGAGGTGAAGGCCAGGGTTGTCGCGTCGACCAGCACCGGGGAGCCGTTCCCGTGCAAGGCCGAGACCGACGCGGCCGTCGTCACCCGAGGCGACCTGCCGGCGGCCACCTGCACGTAGTCGGCCAGCTTGAGCGTGAGCTTGGCCCCCGAGTCGACCTTGACCGGCTCGGTGGACTTCAGCCGCGGGCGCTCGTCGTGGGCCCCCGGCACCCATACGAACGCCGACCCGACGAGGCCGTCGACGTCGGTGACCGTGTAGAGGATCGCCTGCCCGGTCTCGGTGACCGGGACCTGCACCGAGCCGTCCGAGGCGACCTTGACCCCCGCCACCTGCGAGGCGACCTTGAGGTCTGCGACGTTCCCGTCCGGGTCCTCGTCGTTGTCCAGCACGTTGACCGTCGCGCTGGTCTTGCCTGCGACCTGCGCGGCGGTCAGCAGGTCGTCGCGCGCGATCGGCGCCTGCAGCGGCGCGTTCGGGTCGACGGTCACGGTGAGGCTCCCGGTGACGGTCCCGGTCTTGGAGTCGGTGACCCCGTAGTAGACCGTGAGCACTTCGGCCTTGGCCGGCGTCGTCAACTCGACCCGGTCGCCGAACACCGTCGCCTTCACGGAGGCGTCCGAGACCTCCAGGGAGTTCTTGACCAGCGTGAGCGCATCGCCGTCGGCGTCCACGTCGTTGGCGAGCACCGGCACCGCCAGATCCCGGCCGGGCCGGGCCCTCACGGTGTCCGGCACCGCGACCGGCTGCTGGTTGGTCGCCGCAGTCGGCGCGATCCCGACGAGCACGCTCGCGCGCGCTCGGGCCCCGAACCTGTCCTGGACGGTGTAGGTGAACGTGTCGGTGCCGGCACCGTCCTTGCTGGCCTCGTAGTCCAGCCAGGACGCCCCGACCGTCACCACCCGGCCCTTGGTGGGCGCCGAGCCGATCCCCACCAACTGCACCGAGTCGCCGTCCGGGTCGATCCCGTCCAGAGTCACCGAGATCCGGATCGTCTGCCCCGCCAGGGCCCGTGCCGTGACGTCGGCCGGCTGCGGCGGGGAGTTGTGCGCGGCGTCCGCGGCCCGGACCGTGATCGTCACCTGGGCAGAAGCGGTCTGCTGCGCCGGGTCGGTGACCTGGTAGATGAGGTGCACGGTCGTCGCGGTGGCCGGGGCCTGGAACCGGACCTGGTCGTTCGCGACGAACGCCGTGCCGGACTCCGGCTTCTGCGCCAGGTCGTGCACCACCGAGAGCGCGGCCCCGCTCGGGCTGGTGTCATTCGCCAGCACCGGGATGGTCACGACGTCCCCGACCCGGACGGTCGCTGTGTCGTCGACCGCCACCGGCGGCTGGGTTGTGGCCGCGGCCGGCACCGGGAGCACGACGACCTCGCCGGTCGCCGCCGCCGTCCCGTTCGACACGGAGTAGGTGAACGACGTGGGACCGGTGAGAGCCGACTGCGCGCTGATCCGCAGCAGGTGGTGGTCGATCACGGCGACGGTGAGCGGCGAGCCGGCCGGCAGCGTGATGCCCTGCACGACCAGCACCCCGCCGGCGGGGTCGACGTCGTTGGCCAGCGGGTCGACGTACACCTTCCCGCCCGCGGTCAGCATCCCCGTGTCCCGCACGGCGATCGGCGCGCCCTGCGCCGTCCCGGCCTCGGCGACGTCGATGCGCACCAGCCCGGTCGCGGTCGCCGGTCCGTCGGTCACCACGTAGGTGAGGTAGTAGGTGCCCGCGGTCTGCGCGGACACCGTGAACGTCCCGGCGGCGAACTCCTTGGTGACCTGCAGGTCCGCGCGGTCCTCCACCTTCGCCAGCCGCAACTGGTCGCCGTTGGCGTCGGTGTCGTTGGCCAGCGGCGAGACCGTGACGGCCCGCCCGACCACCGTGCTCACGTGGTCGGCGTTCGCCACCGGCGGCTGCTCGCCCGGCGTGCGGACCTCGACGTCCAGCTCGCCCTCGGTGGTCTTCTGCCCGTCCGAGACGACGAGCGTGATCTTCTTCCGCCCCGAACTGGTCCCCACGTCGGTGAACGTCACCTGCCCGTCCGGGGTCGACCTGACCTGGTCGGCGGTTGTCGAGGCGACCGACTGCAGGAAGATGTCGTCGCCGTCCGGGTCGCTCCACCCGGGCAGCACGTTGATCGTGGCGCTCTTGCCCTGCTCGACGACCAGGGTCGAGATCCGGTTCTGCACCGGCGCGGCCTCGGTGTTCCAGCCGTGCACCTCCAGGCTCACGTTCGCATCCGCCTTCCCACCGCGACCGTCCAGCGCGGTGTAGCTGAACGACGAGGTCGCCGTGGCCTTGTCCGGGACGGCCAGCTGGAACGCCTCGCCGCCGCGGATCGACTGCAGCGCCCCGAACGACGGCTGCGTCTTGGCCTGCGCGACGAGCAGGTCGCCGTCCGGGTCGGAGTCGTTGGCCAGGACGGGCAGCACGGCTGTCCGGCCGGGTCGCACGCCGAAGTGGTCGTCGACCGCGACCGGGTTCTGGTTCGCCTTCGTCCGGTCGGGCAGCCGCTGGTCCTGGGAGGTGCCGGTCGCCTGGTTCTGCTTGTTGTCCTGCTTCGGCGGGGTGACGTCGCTCCAGTTGTTCACCTGGGTCAGCGCGTTGTCGGTCAGCCAGACCGCCCCGGTCGCCAGGTTGTTCAGCACCACGACGTCCCGGTTGACCCGGAACCGCAGTTCGCCGTTCCCAGCGTTCGGGATGTCCAGGGCCGAGTCGTGCGCGGTGCCGTCGCAGTCACGCAGGTAGCGCGCCGAGCCGCTCCAGGCCGCGTACGTGCAGCCGTTGAGCCGCACCGGCGCCGCGGCGACCCCGCTTCCCCCGGCGCGGTGCCGGACCGGCTCGCCGCCGCCGAGCGGCACGTCGAGCAGCGCGGCGGTCGTCGCGACCTCGACCGCCGCGGCGTCCGGGCCCGGCTGCTGCAGCCGCGCGTTCTTCGCCCCCTTGACTGTGACCGGGTTGCCGCCGTCGATACTCACCGTGCCAACGCTCGCGTCCAGGACCACGACGTGGGTACCGACCGTCGTGGCCTCCAACTCGGAGTCCGCGGGGACCCCGGGCAGCGAGCGCACGTCCGGCTTCGCCCCCACGTGGTAACGCTCGAGCTCGCCCCTGGCGGCGACCGCGGCCCACGCCGTCCCGTCCTGCCCGACGGTGACAGCGGCGGGGCTGTCGAAGATCGCCGTCGGCTGCATCTGCTCGGCGTCGAACGACGCCACCTGGTCGGCCGGCAGCACCCAGAGTTTGGTCTTCTTCGTGGCGTCGGACGCTGTGATCGCCACGGTCTGGCCGCCCAGGGCCATCACGGCACCGGTCGGCAGGGGCGTGTTGCCTTTGAGCGAGACGCTCGCGACATCGACCGGGCTGGCGGTACCTGAACCGGTGTCGTCCAGGATCACCGCGCCCGCGAGCTGGAGGACGTCGAAGTTGTTGCTCGTCGCCCGCAGGCTCGAGTCCAGCTCGCCCGCCTGGAAGTTGAGGTGACCCAGCAGGCTCATGGCGGCGTTCGTGACCCAGACGCCGCCGTCGTTGAGCTCCACCTGGGTGGTCGGCGTGCCTGGGTACAAGATCGCCAGCCCGAACGCCGCGGTCGAGAAGACCGAGACCGTTGCCGTGGAGGCAAGCGCCCCTCTGTGACGTCTCCACCACCCCAGCACCGGCACGTTGCCTCTCCGAGAAATCGTTGGTCCGGAGCGTGGCCGTGGACGGGGCCGTGACCCATCGACCATCGCAACCATCGCAACCGATGACCGCCGCACACTCCGAATTGGCAACATAGACGGGTTTGCCCTGATCACGCCAGGGGGAGTTGTACCCGCAACCACCAGTTCACCCGGTGATTGCGCAGGTTCACCCGAGTGTCGACGGTGGCTGAAGACTGACAAGGGGTCGACGCCAACCGGTCGAGATTCGCCCGACGTTGACATCTGCGAGACCCAAGGAGCCGACGCCCGCGGGTGAACCGTCGTGGGTCTGGTGGAGGCGCTGATTCAGCATGGAGACTTCTGGAGTGTCTGGACCGAGGAAGTTTGACCCGGAGACGCGCGTCCGAGCGGTCCGGATGTATCAGGACCGGCTCCGTGAGCATGACGAGTCCAAGGTGGTGGCGCGCCGCGAGGTCGGGCGTCTGCTCGGCGTCAATCCCGCGACCTTGCGGAACTGGATCGAGCGCGACGAGATCGACTCGGTGCGCCTCCAGGGTCATTGCGTAGTCGGTGAGCCGGTCCGCTGACCTGGAGGTTTGCAGGTGCGACACGCCGGACTCCGCGCGCTCGGCGCGACGCGGGCGCTGGCGCTCACTCAAGTCGCGCTGACAGCGGTCGACGGGATCTGCCAGTACCTCGCCGCGTCGGGCGGGATAGGTCTCGGCCGCCGCGGCGCGGTTCTTCGACTTCGCCCCGCTGATCTCGGGGCCGTCCCCCGGTGTTGCAGATGCTCGTAGGGCTCGCGCTGATCGTCGGGTTCATCCTGCTGTGGGGCGTGATGCTGTTCCGCAAGGCGGCCCTGGTCCTGATCGCCGTGTTCGCACCGATCGCGTTCGCCCGGTCCGCGTGGGACCCGACCCGCGTGTGGACCCGGCGCTGGTTGGAGATCGTCGCCGCGCTCGTGTTCTGCAAGGTCGTCATCATCGTGGTGTTCGTGTTCGGCGCGCGCGATCACGCGGGTGTGAGCGCATCGAACCCGCCGGTTATGAGGGCGACGGTGCCGCGTTCGTGCCAGCCGGCGGTGTGGGCGATGGCGTTCAGCACGATTGTGATGTTGGCCGCGTCGAGCCCGCTCAAGAGGTCTCCGAGGGGCCGGTAGATCTCTCGCCCGGCGATGCTGATCGCGATACGCAGCATGGCGATCTCACTCCCGCTCGCGGGCGCGCGGCCCGCGAATTGGGCGGCAGCGGCCCAGTCGATACCGACACACGAAGGTCTGCCGTCGCTGATCCGCAGAGTGGCTCGCCGGAAGTCGGCGCGGTGCAGCCAGCCACGGTGCGCCAGCAGCACTTCGACGGCCGCCTCCAGCGGGTACAGTCCACGCGCCCAGGCGCGCAGCCCGGTAGTGAGCTGGTCGAAGGTCAGGGCGCTGACGTCGGTCATGGCAGTTGTCATCTCCGACCTTGGATCGCGGTGCGTACCCGGTCGAGCCGGCTGCGGCCGAGGAGCGCGAGGCACGCCTCGCCTTCGTTGATCCCTAACTGGTCCGCGATGACCCGCGCGAGCGCGGGGATCGTGGGGATGAGGTGGTAGGAGCTGATCGAGATCCGGGGTGCGTCGAAGCGGTCCTCGTCGCGCCACAGCTGCGCCCAGAAGCTTTCGAGCAGCTCGTCGTAGCCCCAGATGGATTGCTCCGACCAGCCCGGAAGGTCGAAGTCTCGCGTGTACGCACCGGTCCTCATCACCGGCTCCTTTCGATCGGATCGTGGCCGGGCGCCGGTTTGGCGACCGTGCGGAGCGGTTCGGCGCGCAGGGTGAGGCCGCCGGCTCCGAGGAGGGCGGGATCCTTGTGCGCGATCGTGCGTGTGTAGAGGGCGTCGACCGTTTCGATGCGATGGCCGTCGGCGGGCACGCAGCGGCCGGAGAGTTTGGCGTCGGCCAGTTCGGGCTTCCACGTGACCTGCGATCCGGTCAGGCTCCGCGCCGGGACGTAGACCTGATGGCCGCGGCCCATGCGCTCCGCCGTGGTTTGGTTCCAGCGTCCGATGTCGGCGGTCATCGCGCAGGCTGCCGAGATCGCCTGGCCCAGGTGCCGGCGATCACCCGGGGAGAGATCGGGCTGGTCTCCGCTCAGCGGGGCGAAGGTTCGCAGCAGGCCGCTGACCCGGGCGAAGTCCTGCTCGACGACGGGGTCGCCCGGCTGCGCGGATCGCCAGTCGACCAGCGCCCGGGACACCTCCTGCCACGCGCGCCCCCGGCTCGCCACGGACTCGAGCTGGCGTGGGATCGGCTCGTCAGCGCGGAGCGCGGCGGGCTGCACGCCGTGGAACGCCAGTGCGTGGGCGTGCACCGCGATGCCGAGGGTGGCGTACGTCTTCAGCGTGTCGACCGAGGGGTGGGCCGATCGGACGTCGTGCCACGCGATCCGGCGCAGGCGCAGCATCCGGTCGCTGAACTGCGCGGCAGGTTCCCCGGTCCGGATCGGCGCGCTGGCAACGGTGAGATCGTCCAGGTGCGCCCATGTCGGCAGCGACCCGATCCCGGCGACGTCCCGCGCGTACGCGCGGACCTCGCCCAGGTCCGGCAGCTGGTGGCGCACCTGTGGCCAGGGGACGCCCGATTGCGCTGCGCGCAACGCGAGGTAGTCCTCCCCGGACACGATCGTCGCGACCAGGTCGCCAACCTGGGCCAGGCCGGCTTGTCGGGCGGCGGGGTGGCGCAGGACCGCGTCGAGGTCGGGGGTGCGGGGTTCACCGTCGGCGTCGGAGTGGGTGGCGACCAGCTCGCTCGCCGCGCGCACGCACCGGGCCGCGGTCGCCCACGGCGATGGGCTGAACTTGGCACCGACCCACGCCCACGGAGGGTTCGCACCAACGACGTCGTGCAGCAACTCCCCCAACCGCAACGCGGCCTCCTCGCGCGGATCGGGGGCACCAGACACCCGGATGCCGTTCACCCTGCGCATTTCGAGCAGGACAAACGTGTGCTCCTTGAGAGCGCGGAGAACTTCAAGGAAGTCGTTGATGGCCGTCTGGGCGTACTCCTCGCGTTCCAGGGGCAGGTTCTGCATCCACACCACGCCGTGCCGGATGCCGATCGCGGCCCGCAGCATCAGGTCCCCGTATGTCGCCGGCGCCGTCACCATGCACCCCCGGTCGCCTTCGCCCGCGCCGACTCGAGCAGCGTGCTGACCCGGGTCGAACACAGCACGACGAGCACACCTGCGCCGGGCCGACCCGCCAACTCATTCGTCAGGGCCTGCGCCGCTGCCAGAAGCTCGTCGATGACGTCCACCGCCGCGTCCCGATCTGCGAGACTCACCGGCCCGACGTCGACCGCCACACCGGGCGCGGTGAAGTCGACCAGTCGCTGCTCGAGCTCGGTCAGCGCGTACGAAGTGTCCAGGGCCGCGTAGGTCAGGCCCAGGTCGTCATCCGCCCCGGGCACCGAGGCGAGATTCACCGCCGCGTGGCCGGCGGCGAACACCAACGTCCACACCCCCTCCCACCCGCTCGCCTCCGCGGAGAGAACGGCCGCCGGCTCGATCCATGTCGTCGTCATTTCCACTCCTCTCGATCGACCCGGGTGACACCCGACCGGGTCCGGTTCAGTTCCACGGTGAGCGACCGAGCCGCCCACCAACGCCGTCAAGCCCAGATCTGTGGATAACTTCCACAGGCGGTCCCAAAGTGCACCCGTCGAAAGCTCGCGCCGACTCGAGGCCGGAAGCCGCCCTGCGTCTCTTGCGCGAGCACGAAATACCAGGCCGACCATCTCGGCGCCGCATCGATCGCTATCGCGCCCTTACCAAGCAGGAGTACGACGAGCCTGCGAAAACAGGGTCACCGCTGTGACACGGGACGCGCACTCGCAGCGAAATCGCGGCGCCGACGCGACGATTCCTCACGCGGCGCGACGTCGAGCAGCCCGCAGGCGGCTCGTGGGATTTCGCGCGGTGATGGGCACTCGCTCCTACGTCCGCCGCCAGGTCGTCGTTGGTGGGAGCAGTCGAGCGCTCACGCGCCGGCCCCTACGGCCGGCGTCGTCGGGCGGTGCCGTGATCGTTGCGCCGGCCCGGTGAGCATCGTCAGGTCAAGCGTCCAGTCGAGGGCGTTCCGGCGGCGCCACAGAGCGCTCATCTCCTCGATGTGCAGATCGACCTCAGCTGGTGACCACCAGTTCACAGCGCCCAGATGCGCCCGCGCCTGGTCGTCGCGCCCACGGACCGTGGCGTACCCGAAGTGCGTCGCGGCGTGACATGGGGTGCACAGCGAGATCAGACGCCGATTGACCTGAACATGGGTGTGTCAGCGCGCGCTGGGGTGAGGGGACGAGGCGGCAAAGCGGTGACGGGCCGCCGAAGCGCCGCAAGACCCGGGAGGTCCCGTTGCCGGATGCCGTGCAGGACGCCATCACGGCGTACCTGACCGCACACGCTTCGATTGAGGTGACCTGCCGTGGATGATGCTGGACGGGAAGCCGACCACGGTGTCGTTGCTGCTCACGTCGCGGGAGAAGAAGGCGCTGAACCGCGACTGCTTCAACACCCACCTGTGGTGGCCATCGCTGGAGCGTCCCGATATGCCCGACGAGCGTGTCGTCGGTGGATGGCGCTTCGGGAGTCGCTTCCGCCGATGTCACGTTCCCGGTATACTTTCGTGACATGACGACGTTGTCGCCCGCAGCGGTGATCCGAGAGACACCGGAGAAGTCCTTCGTCCACGTGGACAGGCTCCCCGGATCCTCGACCGCTGCCCGCAAGGCGGCATCCCGCGCCGTGAAGAGCGGCATGCTGCTGCCGGTGCGCCGGGGCCTGTACTACCGGGGCCGGCGTACGCGCTACGGGCTGACCGCACCGCGTGCCGACCAGATCGCACGCGCCGTGCTCGGCACCCGGGGCGTCGGACCCGCCGGATACTCCGCAGCCCGCGCCTGGGGCGTCACCACGCAGATCCCTCCTGACTGGCACGTCGCGACCCTGCGCATCGTCGACCCGATCGACGGGGTGCGGCAGCACGGGCGCAAGAACCTTGCCCGGACTGACTTGAACGAGAAGGAGATCGCACTCCTGGAGCTGCTGCGCGCACCCGAGGTGTACGTCGAAGCAGGTTGGGATGCGCTGGCCCGTAAGGTCCGCGCTGCCCTGCGTTCTGGTGAGATCAGCAGCGACCGGCTCCGTGAGGCGGTGCCTGGTGAGTACAACCGTGCGGTCCGCGACAACTTCGCGCGCCTTGAGTCATCGATGCTGGAGGCAGCATGAGTGAACGGCTGCGCCAACACCCCGACGATCTCGATGCCCTGGTCGCTCAGACGGCGTCAGCACGCGGGCTACCGGCTCCGTACGTGGAGAAGGACTTCTGGGTCACCGAGGTCCTGCGCGCTGCCGCCGCCGACCGCACGGTCGCCATGCCCGATGGCTCGACCGCCCCGGTCACATTCCTGTTCAAGGGCGGCACCAGCCTGAGCCGGGTCTTCGGGATCGTGGACAGGTTCTCTGAAGATGTGGACCTGCTGGCCGTGTTCCCCACGAGCGCGGCAACCAACGCGCGCCACAAGGTCCTCAAGCAGGTCGACACCGACGTGACCAGCTACCTCGGACTCACCAAGAACGACGTCACGGTGGGTGCCTCGACGACAGGTGTGAAGCGCTACACGACCTACCACTACCCGGTGCAGGATTACGACCAAGGCCTCAAGGAAGGGGTCCTGCTCGAACTCGGCAGCCGTGGCGGCACCTATCCCGCCGGCCCACACCCCTACCGTTCGATGGTGGCCGACTACGCAATCACCGAGCTCGGCGAACCCGCGGACACCTGGGAGGAGTTCGCTGCGTTCACCGTCAACGTGCTCGCGCCCGAGCGCACCTTGTTGGAGAAGCTCGCGGCGGTCCACGACGCAGCCGTCCGAGGCGACACCGCGACCCTGCTCAAGCACGGGCGCCACTTCTACGACATCGACCGACTCCTCAACACACCCACGCTCCTCGACGCACTCGACTCTCTCGGACCGGCCGGAGTCGTCGAGCTCGTCGAGGACATCAACACCCACAGCGCCGACGCCGACTTCTCCTGGAGTCCGCGCCCCGAGGGCGGGTACGCCGACAGCCCGGCGTTCGATCCACAGGCCGAGGCACGCGACGCGATCCGCACCGGCTTCGAGGCCGCCCAAGGCCTCATCCACGGCCTCCGCATCACCCTCGAAGAAGTGACCACCACGGTCCAGACGAACCGCGAAAGGCTCTGAAGCCATGAACGGCGAGCGCCCCCAGAGCGCACCCAGCAGCTTCTGATAGATCGTTTGCCCAGGTCAGCACAGCTTGGCCGCACAGCAAGCGGAGCGGCATCCCCGTCGCGCGCTCGCCTCGCCGAACTTCGCTGCGGCGGCGAGCAATGGGCGCCGCCAGGCGGCGACCGGGACGCCCTCCGCGGCGGGCATCGGACGGGTTGACGTTGCCTGGGCGGGTCACCCGGACCATTCGCAGGCCGGAGAGCTACCGGCGGCGCCGCACACGGGCCCGCTGGACAGCCTCGTCAAACGCCTCGAGGTCGTGCGCGGTGAACAGCGGTGCTCGTTGGCCTCGGTGATGACGTACCCGAGCTCCTCCCACGCGTCGATGAGCGCCCGGTCCACGCCGATCTCGTCGGCCTTGGCCCGCAAGTCGTCGAACATGTCGGGCGCAACCGCTGCCGGGTCCAGGAAGGTCGGCTCGTCCTTGTCCGGGTCGAAGAACAACGGGTCCTCCGGGCCGGGCTCGCGGCCAAACTTCTCGACGAACGCCTCCCGCTGCTCCTCGAGCAACGGCTTCAGCATTGCCGCGTCCTGCGGTGGCAGCTTGATGGTGCGACCGGTCGGGGTGAAGGTCTGCTGCACGAACGCCGGGTCACCCTGCCGTTCGATGACCAGCCGGAAGTGCTGCTCGCGGGCACGCGCCCGAGCCGCTTGGTTCCGTTTGGTCTTGCGGCTCTCCTGCTTCGCCACGACGATGCCCTCCCCCAGCCACCCGCTGCTGTTCGCCGATCCTGGCAGGTTCACGCCGCCCCGTCACCCCTCGGCGAACGTTACGAGTCGAAAGAGATCAGAGCGTCGGTGAACCGCTCGCAGTCAGGTGCGAGGAGCGCCACAAATCTTGGGCGGCCGGGCGTGCCCCCAGTCGAGGATCTTGTGTCGCTAGCGCAACGCCCGGACTCGCGACACTCAACTAGTTGTGGCCTCGCGCTCCAGCGCCGCGAAATACGCCGCGCGCGCCGCACCGGTCGTGTCTGGAAAAAGACTCTCATGGTCAATCCCCATGAGAGCGAGATCCCGGCGGGCACCGACGGCTGCTTTGCGGGGTATGAGGTACTGCCAGAGGACGGTGCCTCCGAGTGGGTGGCCACGGTCCCAGTCATTAATGAACTCGACAAGCGTCGGGCTCAACGAATTGTTTGTAGTGAACAACCCTCGCTGCGCCTTGGAACGCTCATTTCCTGCGAAAGACGGCTCAAGGACGCCGATGCCCGCGCCCGCAGCCAATGGTGGCGCCTCTCGCCACAGGGCCCACACGGCGCAATGTTCTTCGTCGGAGTCGTATCGCAGCGTGTCCGAAAGAGCAAAGAAGGCTGCCACATACGGTGACGAACTCCAGTCAAGGACACGCGTCGGGCAACCGTTGTGCTGTAACAATCCGAGCAGTTCAAGAGGATCGCGACCGACCGCTAGACCTGGATTGCGCCGCTGAAATTGGCGTAGGATACGATCTTGCAATTCGTTTCGACGTCCAATATTCAAAGCGGAATTCTCTCTATCCAAACTGGCAGAGAGACTAAAACTCCCTAAGGGTTGGCCACGAAAAATCAGATCCTCAACGCAGTGATCCTCGAGTCCTCGATCACCGATGTCCGAGACCATCTTCTTAAAATGTTGCCAATCGTCCACTCGGATCTTCCTGAGCCAGTCACTCGTCATGAAGTTCTCCTAGTTGGGATGATAGGGAGCGTCGCCGTTTATCTCGATGTTCCGTGCGATGTCGTGAATCATGCAGTGCCAAACGTAGCGATGGACACCACTTCCGCGTGGGAGCTGGCTGCGACCATGGTAATCCCGGGGCTCAAAGAAGTGGACCTTTCCATTTACTTCGACCCATCCTATGAGCCGATTTCTCCACAACGCATTGCTCAGACGCGCTTGGGTCCTGAATATCTCTTGGGCGCGGACATCCATAAGGGCGCACTTCTTCGGGGTGAAGACCTCCTGTCCTACTTGCTCTATAATTCCTACTATTGCCGTCACCTTGTCGCCAAGTTGCTGGTCGAGTTTCGCTTCGGTCGCGTCCGAATCGTAGTCGGCTACCAGGGAATGAGGAGTGTCTTCTAGCATCATCGATGCACAGACATTCAACTGGCTTCGGATGCTGGCGCGTGCCGCATCGGATACGAGATCTCGGATCTCGTCTTCAGCTAGCCTCTGCCTACCCGACTCTCTTTGGAGCGCACAAATCATGTTGCCCATGATCACTATATCCCTCGGCACGAGTCGGGTGTGCCGGATCATGTAGCCCTCGATGCCCTCGGCGAGAAGGTTGGGGCGCCCATTCGTCACCGAGGAAATGCCAATCCAACTCTCGACGGTTCGTTCCTGTGGATCGGAGAAGTGTGATGGAGGCAGCTTCGCCAACTTGAGGTGCAGGAATTCATGCGCACTCTCGCGGGTCCAGCGCAGGTAGTTAATATGCGTTTGCTCGGCGTATTGGGGACCGTGCTCGCCAGCCGCCACAGTTGCTAGAGTAACGTCCCTGAGGGCGACGACCACATGGAGTTTGTTCCGCAACGGAGAATCATCCTTGGCAAGGTGCATAACCGCATAGAACAGCCCCCGCTGGCATTGGGTCCATGGCCCTGGAGACCACGCGTAATTCTTGTCGATATCGTCAACGTAGATGAAGAGCTCCGGGCTATGTGCAAGAACCGTCCCGAGAAATCCCTCGACGTCCTCCCATCGATCATCGAGCAAATAGTCGATGAACGCTTCTTTTCCATCGATATCGCGTATGAGTCGGGCAACCTGACTCGACGCCCTCCTGAGGTTCGCGGGGCTACCGAGGAGACTCTCGTACTTGTGCAGGCGTTCAAGCGCGGACTTCGCCTGTGGCGCATCCGGACGGTTGTACATTGCCTGGTTCGACACGAACGACCACGCGGTTCGGAGGATCGCCCGTCGCCACAATAGCGACCAATATTCAGTGTTGCTGGTCGTCTGATCCATGCGACGGCTGAATTCCCGAACCAGTGGTGTAAGCAGGTCCTCGTTCCTTTGGACATTCGACGCCACCGAACTGTCGTACTGGAGCCGGCTCTCGCGCATACGTCGTAGGAGGAGCGATTTCCCGGAGCCCAGCGCTCCGGCAATAACGCGAACTCTGGCGTCATTCGGGTCTCGAGCCAAGCCGCCAAAACGCCCAGGCATCGCAACCAAGTCGCCGCGGATTTCGTCAAAGTTGCCTACGTTTCCGTCTGGCAACCCGAAAGGGTCATACTCGATCACGGCGTTCCCTTCTTTCTGGTGAGCAGTCTCTCAAGACAGGAAATTGCGTCCAGCGAGGTGGGTGTAGCTCGTCGCATCATGAGTCAGAGGACCTCTCTCCGTCATCAGTATGGGGCGGCGCTCTGAGTCCCTGCTCGGAGCACTGCGGACTCGGGACGGCTGGCACCCTCAGTTTCGACCCTAGTAGTGACCTTGGTCCGCTTCAGCCGGGTGAATTCGCCTTAGGTTCCCGCTGTTCGGGGAGCGGCCTTCGGCAGGCCCTTTCACTCGTCGTTAACTTCGGTCGATAGGCACGCGACAAAGCCTCACTGCCTCGGGTGGCTCTGATGTTCTGGTCTGGCTCCGCCCTCTCGGCTTGACCCTGGCTTGACCCGGCGCCAGTTGGTCTGGCTGTTCGTGGTTCGTGACTTGTCAACGCCGGCTGAAGATTGACTCAGTTCCGCCGGTTGAAGAGGAAATCAAGATCGCGACGTCGTCGGGCCCTACCGGGCCCGTTGGCTCGCTTGTCTTGGCCGGCGGAAGTGGTGGCGTGTCGGCCGCGGCGGCGCGGCCGGCCTTGGGCGAGCCGGCGGGCTCGCTCGGAGATCGCTTGTGGCGTCGCTTGGGATGCTGGAGCCCGAGGCATCATCGAGGGCGACACGCTTGAGCGACTCGCGCGGGCGAGACCGTCGATCACGGTGGCAACGCGCCGGAACGAGGCCGCCACCCATGGCTCATCCCCGCCCCCTCCGTCACGCCGAGCGCCTTGGGGTCCGGTTGCGGGAGATCGACGTGTCCCGACGGTACCCACGCAGACCTTCATCGCGACCCCTCCAGCGGTCTGGTGCCATCCCCCTCGGAAGGACTGTGATGACCACCCGTCCGGTCAGGTCGAGCACCAGGGCGACACCGTTACGACCGAACACGGTGTAGCCCCGGGCGTCGCGCACAGTGCTGAGGCGACTGAGCATCGCCGCGTCCAGCTCAGCGAAGCGGATACCGCGCTCGACCATTCGGTCGGCCGCGTGGTGCGTGAGCTCGAGATCGGCGGGGTCGCCGTCCGAACCTTCCAGCTGCAGAGTGACCATAGTCACAGGTTTACTCCAGGACTGGAGTCAACGTCAACACGTACTGACTGGTACGATAGTTAACGCCAGCGGTAACTGCCGCTAGCGTGTACTAGTAGACACGTTGCCTCTCGCGGCGCTAACATGTCTAGCAGGTAACGGCAGTGATCGAAGGGAACGCATCGCCCATGACCACATCGGATGGCGAAGGCAGCCGCATGCACGATGGCTTTCGGAGCGTGCTCGAGTCCCTGACTGCTCGCGACCCCAAGAAAGCAGACCAGGGAGTCAGCGAGCACGTCCTCGGAACCGTCTTGGAGGAGTTGGCGATCGCAGCACCGATTGGTTGCCTTCGAAGCGAGCTCCGAGAACGCATGGCTTTAAGTGACGGTCCGAAGTACTCCGTCGGCACCCTGTCAAAGGCGCTCACGGTCCTCGAACAACACGGGCTCATCTCGAGCGGCCCTTCTTACGCCGGCCCGAAGGGGGGGAGACGACCGGAGCGATACAGACTGGGCAGTGATCAGTGGGCAATGCTCGGCATTCACGTCACACTCAAGGGCGACCGTCCCAGGACGCTCACCTGTACGCTGCGCGACCTGACCGGGCTGCCAATCGACTCCCTCAGCCGTGGACTCACTGGCGGCGGCTCGAACTGGTCTGACGCAGCGAAGGAGATTGCTGCATGCGCGGTCGAGCTCATCCGGACCTGGAGAGACCACGCATCGAGGGACGCAAGGAAAGCCGGTTCGGACGCACGGCCAGTCCGAAATATACTTGGAATTGGCATCGAGGTGCCGGGGCACGTGCACAACGGCGAAGTGGTCCATGTCGCACGCCCAAATTTCGAGTCAGAGAACGCTCCTCTCGCCGCAGAGATCCGCGATCGACTGAGAGAGACATTGCGCGAAGATAATATAGGGGCGGACCTGACGGTCGTTTTAGACAACGATGTCAACATGATAGCGCTGCGCGAGACGTATCGCCCCAATGCCCGGTCACGTCCTCGAGACGGAGTTGTGGTTGCGGTCTTCGATGACGGCGTCGGGGCAGGTCTTCTTGCGAATGGCCGAATCTATCGAGGGCACGGCGGAGCGGCCGGAGAACCTGGCCACAACCCGGTCTTTGTAGAGGAAGGGGTGCCGCGCCTCGTGTCGCCGCCCATGCCACCGTTAAATTACGATGATTCCTCACCGCCCGCGATCATGACGGCGCCCGACGACACCTACTTGACGTTCACTTATCCGTGCTCGTGCAAGAGGAAAAATCATTTGGACTGCTACGCGACTCCTAGTCGCCTCACCGGTGAGCTCAACCGTCCGCTCGGTGATTTTTCTACCCTCGCGTTGAGCCCCGCGTACGACGCCCAGGGCGATGTCACCGCAGCTGGGACAGCCTTCTGGAAGGGAGGTGCCGCGCTCGGCCATGGGGTCGTCTCGCTCATCCATGCAATGAACCCGGGCTGGCTGCTCCTCCTGCTTCCCCCAGCGCTTGCCGAGGTGAAGTTGCAGGAAGGTGAACTCGGGGATGGAACCGCGGCCGGCCTGTACCGCCAGGCGATCGAAACCGTCGTCAAGGAACATGCATTTTCCACGAGCGACGCCGATGCCCGCAATGGCGGTCGATGGTTGGATGTGAAGGCTCTATCCGATGATCTCAAAGTCGGCGCCGAGAAGGCCGCACGAAATGCAGCAATTCGTGTCCTTGACGAGTTCATCGCGCACGCCCTTCAGCGAGATCGGTGCCGAGTGAACCCGTTGGCTGCGGTGCAGCCAGCGCTGCACCGGTCGGTCGATCATCGCCTGTTGGACAAGCAACGGCGTATCATTCTCACAAAGCAAGTGGAGGAGATCGTCCGGTATTATGACCCCGAGGGGCTCATCGGGGCTGGCGCGCCCGACGATGAATACTCCGTCGAAGAGTCGGAACTCGTCCAGCAGATCAGCCGAGCCGAGGCTACGCCCGATACCGTGCGCGCGTTGTGGCTCCATTCATTCGGAACGGGCTCGAACCTCTTGAAGAACAGCGTTCGACTCAACAGTCTGGCAAGCGAACTCATCGCCGTGCAGACCCAGGGGCTATGGGCGGGATGAGCCCACGCCCATAGCCCCTGGGTAAGCGATGTGGGTCGGGGTGCCCAAGTGCCCTCTTGGCCGTGAGAGTGCCTGGTACTGGTGACCGTGTGCAGCCGCTTCAACTGCCCCGAGCAAAACTACGAATCTTCTTGCGTGGCTGTTGGCGTTGTGGAGCCCCTCGGGGGGCCCGCAACGGCCCAGCATCGCGGCGTCGCACTTGTCATAGCCCAGGTGATCGCTGACCTCGACCGCGAGGCCGCGTTCCAGGACCGAGCGGATCAGGCCCGGGGACGACGCCTCGGTTACCCCACAACCTGACTATTAGCGCGCCGCCGCGACGAGTCACCACCCCGGACAGGTTCGCCGGACAGCCCTTCCGATCAGGCTCCAGACGGATCCTGCGCCTTCAAGTCGAGGCGAATTCCACGGCTGAGAGTGCAGGACTCGTCTGGCTCTCGAGGATCCGCGCATGCCCTCGCCTCGGGCGGACACCCTGATTTCGGTGAGTACGCGGACTCCTGCTTGGTATGAGGACAGTTCAACCACTCCCCCGCCGCACCCTCGCGCCGCGCCCCGCAACTGCCCGGCGGCCCCGACTCCAGTGCCGCGCCCGATGATGTCTGTGCGCCGCCTGACGGCGGGCGCCGGGTACAAGTACCTGTTGCGGCACACCGCGTCCGGAGACTGCGACCGCCCAGCGGGTCGCGCCCTCACCGCCTACTACCTCGAGGACGGATACCCGCCCGGCCGATGGCTCGGCACCGGCCTGGCCGGAGTCGCCGACGGCACCGGCCTCCCCGTCGGCACCCGCCTCCCCGTCGGCACCGGCCTCCCCGTCGGCACCGCGGTGACCGAGGAAGCGATGGCGAACCTGTTCGGCAAGGGTCGCGACCCGATCAGCGCGGTCCCGCTCGGGCGGGCGTACCCGGTGTACGCGTCAGTGACCGACCGCATCAACGCCGCGACCAAGGCACTGCCCGCGTCGATGGGCATCGTCGAACGCGCCGCCGCGGTCGAGACGCTGACCAGGGTCGAGCTCGCCAAACCGACCCGCACCGCCGTCGCCGGTTTCGACCTGACGTTCACGGCACCGAAGTCCGCCTCGACCGTGTGGGCCCTCGCGGACGCCAAAACTCAAGAGGCGGTCGTCGCCGCGCACCGGGCCGCGGTCGACGACGCGCTCGCCCACCTCGAGCGGACCGCGCTGTTCACCAGGACCGGCACCCACTCGTGCGCGCAGGTGCCGACGCGCGGAATGCTCGCGACCGCGTTCGACCACTGGGACACCCGCACCGGGGACCCGAATCTGCACTCCCACGTCGTTCTCGCCAACAAGGTCCAGGGCCCCGACGGGGTCTGGCGGTCCGTCGACTCCCGCGCGCTGCTCCACGCCGTGGTGGAGATCAGCGAGCTGTACGACAACCTGTTCGCCGACCAGCTCGCCGCCCGGCTGCCCATCTCCTGGGGGTGGCGCCACCGCGGCGCGCAACGGACCCCCGCGTTCGAGGTCGACGGCGTCGACGACGACCTGCTCAAGGTGTTTTCCACCCGGTCCACCCAGATCGACCAGGCCATGACCGAGGCGATGGCGAAGTTCATGGCCACCCACGCCCGCAGCCCGAACCGGGTCGAGGTCACCCGACTGCGCCAGCAGGTCACCCGCACCACCCGCCCGGCCAAGACCCGCCACTCCCTGCACGAGTACCTGACCACCTGGCGGCGCCGCGGACAGGTCGCCACCGGCAAGACCCCCGAACAGCTCGTCGCCGCCACCATGAAGACCTCCCGGTGCACCGCGCTGCGCAGCGACCAGGTGTCCGACGACGTCGTCGGACACCTCGCCGGGGAGGCGATCGACCAAGTCCTGACCCGCCGGTCTACCTGGACCAGGTCCAACATGACCGCCGAAGCCGCCCGCGCCACCCGCGGACTGCGCATGGCCACCACCGCGGACCGCCTCGAGCTGCACACCCGGGTCACCGACACTGCCCTGAGCCGGTGCGTGAACCTGGCCGCGCCGGAGGTGTTCACCGCCCCACCCGACTACCGGCGCCTCGACGAGACGTCGGTGTTCAGCCGCCCCGCCGAGGCCAAGTACACCGAGGTGCGGATCCTGGACGCCGAGACCCGGCTGCTGACCGCGACCGAGACCACCGGTGCGCCGGCCGCCCGCCGGTCCGACGCCCACACCGTCACGTCCGCCCCGGTGCCCGTCGCCCACTCTGGCGGGCCGGTGACCCTCGCGTCCGACCAGGTCGACGCCGTCACCACGATCGCGACGTCGGGGCGCCGGTTGGACGTCTTGGTCGGGCCGGCCGGCACCGGCAAGACAACCACCTTGCTCGCATTGCGCCGGACGTGGGAAGCGACCCACGGCCGCGGGTCGGTGGTCGGGTTGGCGCCGTCCGCGACCGCGGCCGCCGAGCTCGCCGACGCGTTGGAGATCGGGTGCGAGAACACCGCGAAGTGGCTCTACGAGTCCACCGGACTGGGCCACACCCGCCGCGTCGCCCTCATCGCCGAACTCACCCAGCTCGCCCAACGCGCCCACCCCCGCCGGGACGCCGCCCGCGTGGCCTACCTCGCCAAGGCGCTGCGGACCCTGACCACCGAGACCCGGGCGTGGGCGCTGCAGCCGGGGCAGCTGCTCATCGTGGACGAAGCCTCCCTCGCCGGCACCCTCACCCTGGACACCCTCCTGACCCAAGCCGCCACCGCCGACGCCAAGCTCCTGCTCGTCGGCGACCACGCCCAGCTGTCCGCCGTCGACGCGGGCGGGGCGTTCCACCTGCTCGCCGAGCGCGGCCACCCCGCCGTGCTCACCTCGCTTTGGCGGTTCACCCACCGGTGGGAAGCGCACACCACCCGCCTGCTGCGCGCCGGGAACACCCGCGCGATCACCGAGTACGCCGAGCACGACCGGCTCAGCGCCGGCCCTGCCGAGGCGATGCTCGAAGCCGCCTACGCCGCCTGGCAGACCTCCGAACTCACCGGCGCGTCCGCGATCCTGCTCGCCGCCGACAGCCACACAGTCGCCGCCCTCAACGCCCGCGCCCACGCCGACCGAGTCGCCGACCGCGTCGTCGCCGCCACCGGCGTCACCACTCCCACCGGGGTCACCATCGCGGCCGGGGACCGGGTCGTGACCCGCCGCAACGCCCGCCACCTGCGACTGCTCACCGGCGGGTACGTCCGCAACGGCGACCTGTGGGACGTCCTGACCACGCACGACGACGGATCCCTCACCCTCGTCAAGACCACTCGCTCCGGCGCCGTCCGCCGCGAAACCCCGCGCACGGTGCACCTCGACCCGGGGTATGTCGCCGAGCACGTCGACCTCGGGTACGCGTCCACGACCCACCGCGCCCAAGGCATCACCGTCGAGCACTCCCACGTCCTGGCCGCCCCCGGCATGACCCGCGAGAATCTGTACGTCGCGATGACCCGCGGCCGCACCAGCAACCACCTCTACACCGCGACCGACGTCGTCGACCCCCTGTGCGAGCACTTGCCCGACCCGCACGGCGCGCCGGCCGGCCGCGACGTCCTCGAACGGATCCTGGCCACTAGCGGCGCGGAACTGTCCGCCACCCAGACCATCGCCCGCAACCTCAACGACGCCACCTCCCTCGCCCGCCTCGAACCGATCCGCGACACCCTCGCCGCCGACGCCGCCAGCCGCCGCTGGATGCACCTCCTCACCACCCAGGCACTGACCCCTGATCAGGTCGCGGCCATCGACGCATCCCCCGCCCGCGGACCGCTGGTCGCGGCCCTCCGGCAAGGCGAACGCGCCGGACATCCCATGGAAGCCGTCCTCGCCCGGCTGATCGCCACCCGCAGCCTGGACGACCCTGCCGACCCAGCCCACGACGTCGCCGCCGTCCTGCACGACCGCGTCACCACCTGGCTCGACGCCCAGAACGAAAGCACCCACCCCGACGACACACGCCACCCGTTCCAGGCCGAGCGCATCGACCCAGCAGACCCGGCCGCGGATGCGATCGCTGAACTCGACGCGCTGATCACCGGCCGCATCACCAACCTCACGACCGTGGCAATCAGCGGTCGGCCCGCCTGGATGCGCCCACTCGGCGACCAACCCGAGCCCGGCCCCGACCGCGAAGTCTGGGAACGCCAGGTCGCCGCCCTCGTCACCTACCGCGACACGAACCGACTCACCGACGCCGCCGACGAACTTCCCACCCCGCGCACGACATCAAGGCTCGGCGGCGCACCGACCACGACCCAGGGTGCTGACCGGAGTCTCGGGCGATGAGCACCAACGGTGGCTTCTACCCGACGCCGCGCACCACGTTCGGACCCGATGGACCCATCTGCTGGCCCCGACTGGACGAAGAGCACGCCGCCGAGATGCTCGACGAGCTCACTGACTGGGTCCAATGGCTCACGCATCGATTCACCCTCGACCACCGCACGATCCCCACATGCTGGAACCAGCACGGCCCCCTCATCGAAGAGCTCGCCGCGCTGTACACCGCCTGGCAAACCGCCTACGCACTCACCGCGGAAGGCGACGCACCCCTCGCCTGGATGAACCACTTCGCCGCCGCCCGGCAACGCCTCGCCGATTGGGTCGCCCGCACCGGCTGCCGACCCGGTGCTCACCGGAGCAAATGAACGCCCGGCTCGCCGAACCCCCGTTGTTTCGCGCACGGAAAGGTCAGTGAAGCTCGACGAATGACAGCTCGATCGTCCGCAACCCGGACAGCCTGACCCCGCCGATTCAGGTCGAGACGCTTCGGCCGTATGCGATGGCGCCGGATCGCACTCCAGGTCGCGGGCAATGCGCGATACACCACCATGCCCCGCCCGAGTCACGTCGCTCCTGCAACTCAGGGCAGGGCCGGTTACGCCGTGCCCGTGCCCGTGCCCGTGCCCGTGCCCGTGCCCGTGCCAAAAATAGCGACGTGCAACTCGGCATAAGCAACCGTTCCTGGTTGCACGAGTGGCGCCATCGTGTCTCGGCCGAACGCGTCCGCGTTGCTTCCGGCCTCCCGTAAAGTTAGTAGGCGCCGAAGCCCGTCCGCGATGGTGCCGGCCGCGCGCTTGATGTCATCGGGATCATTACCGCGGGCGACACTTCCTGCAAGCGCGTCCGACTTAATCTGCAACGCCTCAATCGAGCGCTGCGGCTGTGCGTTGACTGAACACAAGTGAGTAATCACTTCGTCGTCAAAAAGATAGGCTTCAAGGTGGCGGCGATTTAGGACACGTGTGCCCTCCTTCTCCAAGAGGTCTATCTCGTTGGAACTGCGATGATCGCGATCGATCACCCTTGTGACTAGCGTTCCTGGAGCAATCGTCTGGATTGCGCGACCTATCCCAAGCCGGTCGTTGACCGTATCCGCCGAATTGCCTACGGATAGGAAGTCAGTCTCCGGATGCTCTTGCGCAAAGATCCTTCGATAGCACTGTGCGTCAAACGCGGCCTTGGCATCACCGGCTCCGCTCGCGGGCCGACCTTCGCAAAGCACGACACGCTCGGGTGCGACGAGCGAAGCCAGATCTCCTAGGGCCACATTCAGTGTTTTGCTCCAGAAGTCACGAGATGGATAGACGGGTGAAAGTGTGACCGGTGCGTCGAAGTCTAATCCCTCCATGTCTATAAACACGACGCCCCCGATTTGCGCCTTCGACATTTCCCAGGCTTGGCGCATGAATCCAATGCTGTGACTTGCAATCCACAATTGGCTCTTTGCCGGGACCAGGTCGACGAGCGCCATGAGAAGTTGTGCTTGAATTCGCGTGTTCAGATGAGTCTCAGGTTCGTCAATGCACCAAATGGAGTCGTCAAAGAATTCACGCTTGATGACGGCGTCAAGGATCAAGTCAAACGCGGCCTTCTCGCCCGCGGACAGATTTTTGTAAAGGAAGTCTTCGGAAATGCCCTTCCGAAAATAGAATGTTCCGCTGTCGCCACTCTGTCCGCCGAGGCCGCCCACACCAGTCAGGACCAAATCTGGGAAGACCGTTTGCATCGACGTCCGCACTTGGCCAATTATGCGATCGCGAATTTCCCCCTTTGTCATCGAGTCGGGGATGCTCGTATCATAAACGCCGTCGATTGTTTGCATAATCAGGCGTTGATAATTCTCAGAAACTACAACGTCGTTGTCAATCATGCGCGTGACTCGGTTGGAGTCTAGAGGAGAGGCTAATCGGTTGAATCCTGACAGGTTGAAGTCGGCTTCGTTGCGGAAAGCCGTGCGCGCGTAGATGAGCTTCTTCTGCTCCTCAGGCCCCGAGGGTACGGGTTCGTGGAATTCGACCCGCACGCGCTGCGTCCAACTGGCACTAGGTGCGCCGGCCTTCGTTCCATAGGTCTCGTCCCAGCTTCCACCGACTCCGCCGTTATACCAATGCCAGGTCTTGAGGCCATCAAATAGAGACGACTTGCCTGATCCGTTAGGTCCGGCGAGGACTACCAGCTTTGCTGTCGATGGCAGTCCAGCGATGGTTGTGTCGGTGAATCTCTTGAATCCATCTAGGTGAATCGATGATATGTGCAATTCTTACCCCTTCGCACGGCCCGTCTTGACGGGGATAGCCACCTCCGATCGTATCCGCCGCCGGTGCGCTATGGCTGGGTCGGAGGTGAACTTCGTGCGGAATCGATCGCCGGCTCGCTCGTGGCCGCGATCCGAGGTCTAGGGTTGCCTTTCGACCTGTCGGGTTCTCCTTGGTTGGGAACACTGAGTGCAGGGCCGTGCATGAACCGCATGCGTGAGCGGTTGACGGTAGCTATCGGTCGCTCGGAGTCGACAGATCCGCCCAAACACCGACGTCCACGTCGACGCGGCGATTGTCCTCGAATCCACCTGAGGTTCCGTCCTGGGCTCATCCAAGGTCAGGCAGGAGTTCTGACAGATCTCTTGCTAGCAGTTCTTCCCAACCCCCTGATTTCGATGAGACCAGCAGGTGGAGCGCGCCGGGCGGACTCACCAACCCGAATAGCGCGACCTAGGCGGTCCCGCTCCAAATTTGCTCAACAATAGGGAACAGGTCGCGGTCTCCGTACCCATCTCTCGACGATCATCTGTCGTCGACCCTTGGTCGTGTTCTTCGAGCCGACCTTACCTATTCCCGCACCAGGACAGGCAGACGCCGGAACGCCTCGCACCACTCCACCTGGGACGTCGGATTCGCCGAGCAGCACGCCGAAGAGATCGTTACGCTCGTCGCTCGTACATTTCTCGTCCTCAGCTCGTTGCAGGAGCGTCGAGGCGCGGTCAACGTCGGTTTTCCGGTCGCGTCACCTCGCTTCGCCCGCGGCGCTCTCGGAAGTCGCTTAAGTCGAACACGTTCGGTTTCGCCAACTCGCGAGCGTCGTCAAGCTCGGGGTTGGCCCACCAGGCAACGAACGATGGAACAGTTCCAACCGCTTCGGCTGCACGAATTGACGCGGACCTTCCGTACACATGCTCAAGAGCTTGCTTCAACAGAAGCGGCTTTTCGGCGGCAACAGGCACAGGCTCTGACACACGCCATCCCTGCGATGATATCTGGATGTTAAGACTTCGATATCGCGCAGCTGAAATTGCACCGAGGTCCCGCGCCCGGCGGACGATGGCTCCAACTGAAATTCCATAATCGGCTTTGATGCGAAGATATCCATGAAGAGTGAGCGAGTCTGAAACCCCGCCGGTCGCCACCGTTGCCGGCAGGAGAACGGCTGCTGCGAATCTAAAGGCGCGGGCCTCTTCGGCCGAGCGCGTGCTTCTTATCTGGCCTGGCAGGCTTGTATCGAAGACTAGATGGCCCACCTCGTGACCGATCGTGAGGCGCTGCACCTCACCAGGAAGGTGACCAACAGTTGCCACAAGAGGTCGCTTATTGCTCACCGAAGGACGCGATACGCCATCGTGATCAGCCCGAGACGATGCGGCTGGATCTAGTCCGCTGATAACTCCAACCCCTTGGCGCTCGAGCAGGCGGGTGAGGTTCTTGACTGGTTCGTCGGGTCCGAGCCCGTCGGCTCGACGAAGAGCCATTGCGCACAACTCTGGGTCGCCGTCGTGTTCAGACGCATTCGGCAGTCGGCTGCCTGTGTATCCAGACTCGACTGAGAGATGCCGAAATAGCCTGGATGCCTCAGTGTATAGCTCCCGAACACGGCGCTCCTCACGTACGGTCGAGCGCGACTTCCTACGGAAGGTCACAGGACCGCTGTCGTAGGGGCTTGGCAAGACCGAAAAGAAGGTAAGCGGGACCCGGTACTGCGAGGAAATTCCTTGCGCAAGGGCTAGGGAAAGCGGCTTGTCACCGCGCTCAACACGGGAAAGGAAGCCTTGTGAAACGCCAAGCGCCTCTTTCAGATCTTCCTGGCTTAGCCCAAAGAGGTCCCGTAGATTCGCGATCCGCTCACCGCGCAGCAACGAAGCATCCAAAATTTCACCAGTCATTGGCAGCAGGATCCACCTCGACATTGAAAAAGCTCTGCTCCTGCTCATCCCCTTGCCATTCGAGATTGTCGAAGATCTCACCGCCACCGACAACGTCGAGATTGAGATCGCAGCGGACTTCACGGCCAAAAATGCCCGACTCGATCGTGTTCACGATCCGCAAAGTGAAACCCCAGATACCGTCGACCACGGGGATGTAGTCCCAAAGAAGCAGGAGGTTGGCCTCCCAGTCGCTCCGGCCACCTCCGTCAAGGTCCCAGTACTGCTGCCGCGCGGTGCTTGAGCCGGCAACAGGTACTCCTCCTGGATAGGCACGCCGGCGCTCCTTGAGGAACCGCATGATCATCTGGTTTTCCGGGCTCGCGAGCATCAGTTGGCCCATGAGAGCTGGATTGCCCTCGAGTCGCCAGCCGGTCGGAAGTCCGTTCGACTCCAAGTACTCGCGTAAGAGCGACCGCGTGAGAAGCGGGCGCAGGTGCGGGTATTTCGTATGATCCAAACCGTGTACGCGACGGTCCGCGTCGGCGGTGGCGTATGACATGCCCTCGAACAGGCGGGGACCGAGCTTGGTGGCCTGAAATTGAACCGCCTGGCGAAGCACGTCCGTGGTCATGTGGACCTTCCTGTCGTATCGTGTGGGCATATTATTACCACCGATGTAACAGAGTCGCAACCTCGAGTTGCCTGCGCGAGAGAAGACCCGGCCCGGCAGGTCGCCGGTCAGGTACTTGCCCTCAGCTCAAGGTGTAGCGGTCACCCCCACACGAGCGGTCTCGACACAGCGCGGTATCGCCAGTCGGCGCGTCGTGGTCCCATCGCTGGTTCACCTCCCGGATGGTGCGGGATGCACGGTCCCAGCGGGTAGTCGGGCGCCGGCGCAGATGGGGTCGGACCAGCCGAGATAGCCGCGGCCGTTGACGTAGCCGGCGTTGAGGTGCGCGAGCGACAGTTGGTAGACGCCCCCGTGGTTGCCTGTGGCGGAGTCGAAGACTTCGTTGGCGGTGACCTGGATCTTGTTCGGGTCGCAACCGGCGTCGGCGTGGACGACGACAGAGACGTGCCCGAAGGGGCTTCCGGTGTTCCAGAAGACGAACGACCCGAGGGGCGGGCAGGTGTCGCCGGGGTGGGCGTGGCCGGTGAGGAGCATCTGGGTCCAGTGGGCCTTGGCGGAGGGGTACCCGGAGGTCGCGTACCCATAGGCGCGGCACGCGAGCCGATCGCACAGCTGGCGCCATCCGGACCGCACGCCCACGTAGCTCAGCCCGGTCGACACGGCCGTCGCCACGTCGTGCGGCGTGCCCGGCGGGACGGCGACGACATCGCTCGTCCCGAGAGCAGGTAGACACCCAGTCGATGGCGGCTCGGGTCGGGGTTGGTCGTGGATCGCACTCCCCCCGGCCACTGCAGCGCCGGCTGTCGGTTCAGCGACGGCGCCCGCCTCAATTGGTCTGCTCCAGGCCGAGACGCGTTCGTTCACCTGGGCGATGAACCTGGCAGTCACGGCCGGCATGGCTGGGTACGTGCGCAGCCGGGACTCGCCGGCGTTGTGGGCGATGATCAGGGCGTCGAGGATCGGCAGCCGTGATGACGCCCAGTCCGGGTGCTTGGTGCGGATCTCTCGGACGCCGGTCAGCCGGTCGCAGAAGTACTTTCCGCCGACGCGAGCGTGGATCTCGGGTTCGGTCACGTCCCAAGTGCCGTTGTCGTTGAGGTCCGCGGACCAGGGGTGGCCGTACTGCGCGGTCCAGATGCCGTTGTTGAGCTGGAAGAGCCCCCAGGTCCCGCCATTGGAGTCGTCGGCGTGGGCGGCCGGCCGGAAGCCGGATTCTTGCGCCATTACGGCGGCGATCCACGCTTCGGGCAGGTCCGGGCACGCTTCCTTGGTCGCCGCGACCCACGCACGCGCCTCGACTGGCACCGACGCGTCAGTCGCGAGGGCGCCGCCGCCGGCGGTCTCGAGGCACGCGAGCGCTGAGCCGCCGACGCCAAAAGCGCCGAGGATCGCGATCGCGGGAATGGCAAGGAACCCGAGTCCCCCGCCCGCGACCAATGCCTTTATCATCGGCCCGCACCGCTGGCTGCCGCCGCGGTAGCGGCCTCCACTGCCGCGCGACCGACGGTCAACTCCTTGGCGTCGGTCCGGTCCGGCCAGGCGCACAAATCGAGAACCACGGGCCGTGTCTGACGGAGCAGCAGCACGGCGGTCCCGAACGGCAGCGTGCGAAGCACGGACGGCGGCATCACCGGGACCATCCGCATCGAGGTGGACGTCGACCGTTCGCCAGCGCGTCCGCGCGAGCGGGTCTCGGTGAGCTCGTCGATCTCGCCGAGGAGGCGGGCGACGTCGTCCAGGTCCCGGTACTTCGCGAGCCCGCCAAGGACGATCTTCACCGTCGCGGCGTCCCAGATGGCATCGGCGGCGTGCTCGCCCCACCGGTTGCGGGCCTGGGCCAGGGACTGCAGGACGGCGAGGGTCGTGATTCCGGTGCCGCCGCCCTCGGCCATGAGCTGGGGCAGGGACGGCAGCGGGGTGAGGTTCGCGATCTCGTCCAACGCGAGCAGCAGCGGTGGGTCGAGCCGCGCCCCGCGCGAGCGCGCGGCGACCACGCGGGCAGTCTCAGTGATGTCCTCGACGAACGCTGCCACCAGCGGCGCGCAAGACCCGGAGGTGACGGCGGCCGCCAAGAGGTACAGAGTGCCGGATTCTCGCAGGAACGCTGCCGGATCGAACGCTTCGCGCGGGCCGGGGTCGACCGCGTCCAGGACCTCCGGGTCGGCGAGTGCGGCCAAGGATTGTCGGACGCCGAGCCAGATGGAGTCGCGGGTGCGGGGGTCGGCGTGGACGGCTGCGTCAAGGGCTTCGCCCCATCCGATCGCGGCTCGGCGTTCGCGGCTGAGGATCGTGACGGCGTCTTCGGCGAGAACGGGATCCAGGGACCAGCGGTACAGGTCGACGGCGCCGCGGCCGTCGAGGGCTGCGGCGTGCAGCAGGCAGCGCAGGGCTGTCTCGGTCTGCCCGGACCAGAAGTCCGAGTCGGAGACGGTCCGCCCAAATCCGGCGCCGGCGGCCAGCCCGCGGGCGCGCACGAGCGCGGTGCGGGGGGTTTCGCAGCCGCGTACAGGTGACCAGCGCAGCCCGCCGGGCAGGCCGGCGAGGCGTTGGGGGTCGAAGATCGCGACCGGCCCCCGGACGGTGCGGGCGTGCATGGTCACGGCGAGAGTGTCCGGTCGGGTCGAGGTGGCCACGACGGGTCCAGGGGCGTCGAGCACCCAGGGGATGACGACGTGTAGGCCTTTGCCCATCCGGGGTGGCCCGACGAGCAGCGCGGAGTCCTCCACCGAGCACCACAGGTCGTGGCCGCGCATACGCCCGATCCGGTACCCGACCTCGGTCGGGGCCCCGGTGGTGAGTGTGGCTGAAGGTCGCACGATGGCGGCCCGTCGCAGCAGTGCCTTCTTCCCGGCGGCGGTGGTGACTTCGCGGGCGGTTGCCAGGCCGGGCAGGTTGCGGAGCTGGTCGGCGCGGGCTGCGTCGCTGCTGGTGGTTCGCGACCACAGTTGGTAGCCCGCGATGGCAAGGCCCCCCAGCGCGAGGACCACGAAGATCGTCGCGCCCCAGTACGGGACCGGGCCTGGTAGCTGGGACGGGTCCGGCCACGCTCGCGCCGGGTCGCCAAGACTGCGAAGTGCGCCGAGCGCTTCCAGCGCGCCGCCGTCGGGCACCTGGCGGCCGGTCAGGAGGCAGCCGAGCGCGGCTCCGCACCAGAGCACTCCCCCGAGGCCCAACGCGAGAGCGCCAGCGATCAGCGCCCAGTCGGTCGGGTCGAGTGCGCCGGGTGCACGGGAGGAGACGCCGTTCGTCGCGGGGCCCCTCGAGGTGGGCCTCACCGTAGGACCGGTCCGTCGCCTCGGTCCGGACTCTGATTCGGCGGACCTGCGTCAAGTGCTCGCGGCTGACGCGTGTTTGACCCTCCTGCTCGGCCGGCAACGTACGGGAGGACAGCCGCGAGGTCATTCATGGAGCGCAGAATCGTTGCGGCTTGGCCGAGGACGTCGTCCAGGTCCGCGCGCGGGTCGGCGGCCCCGCGGCGCAGGGTGCGAGCGCCGTCACGGGCAGTTCGCCGAAGCTGGTCGCCCGCGACGACCCGGCTCAGGTGCCCAGGCACGGATGCGGCCTCGGCGCTGATCCCGTCGAGGAGCTCGGCGAGGTCCGGGGCGCGCCCCGAGGTGCGGGCGCCGCGCATCGCGCGGGTGGCGAGGGACACCGGGTCGATGTGCTCGCCGCCGTCGGACATGGCGATCAACGCTTGGTAGACGGTCCGCCAGGGCGCGTTCGTGACGCTTTCCGGTGTCAGCCACGCCGCGGTGGGGGCGATCGCGGTGGGGTGGCTCGCCAGGGCAGCGATCAGCCGGGCTTCATTGACGGCTGCGTCGCTTGAGGACGGCTCGGGGAGGTAGCCGAGGCGCTTGTCGGCCGCGCGGCGGAGCTCTTGGTCTGCGGCGGCGGCCCTCAACGAGACCGGGAGCAACTCAGTCACGCTCGGGGCGGCGCGCCCGATCGCGTCGTCCCATCGTTCGCCCGCGAGTGCGAGCGCGGCGGCGACGATCTGGATCAGGGACTTGAGGTGTCGGGACTCGTGGTCGCGGGCCGCACACGCAGCGCCGACCTCGAGCAGCACCCCTTGGGCTGCGATCTCCCGGCGTGCACCGAACTCGACGACGACGCGGGCGTGCGGCCGAGGGTCGGGGTCCTTGGGTGTGGCTTGCAAGAGGTCGTGCACGCGGACGATATCGGCTTGCCGGGTGCCGAACCGTTCCACCATCGCGGCGGCGACCGGTTCCGCGCCGATGGGCGTGCCCGCGACGTGAGCCTCTCGCAGGGTGGTCCATACCTTGCGGTGCCATGGGTCGGCGAAGTCCTGGCCGCGAATCCAACGGTTGACCTCGGCGAAGTGGTCGGGTGCGAGTAGGAGTCCGCCGAGGGTGGCTTGCTCGGCGAGGTGGACGACGTCGTCGGTTCGGATCACGACGCCACTTCCCTTCTGTTGTGGTCGGGGCTGGTTTGGGGGTCTTCGCGCATGGCGGCGTCTGTGTCGTAGACGGTGATTTCGTCGCGGTGGAGCAGGTGGTGCACGACGTGGGCTTCGCCGGGCATCTTCCACAGGCCCGTCCCGCGGGGCAGGGCCGGCAGCAGGTCACGTTCGGGATCGGTCAATCCCAGCGCCGCGGCGGTCGCGCGCAGCTGGTCGGATTCCTGGCGGTAGATGACCCGGGTCGAGCAGTCCGCGAGCAGCCCTTCGGCAATCGCGCGGGCCTCGGACCCGTGGGCGCCGACGGCGTCCAGGTCGGACAGTCGGTGCAGAATCAGCAGGTTCGCGATGCCAAGCGCGCGGGACAGTTTCCACTGCCCTTGCAGGCGCCGCACGAGCGGCAGGGACCGCAGCAGCCGCCACGCCTCGTCGTAGATCACCCACCGCAGCACGCCATCCTGGCCGGCCAGGGCCGCCTCGAGCCACGTCTGCGCGCATGTCATCGCGAGCGCGAGGGCGTCCTCATTGGATCCCAGGCGGGACAGGTCCAGAACGACCATCGGCGCGTCCGGGTCGAGGGTCTGGGTGGAGGCTCCGTCGAACATGCCAGCGAGGTCCCCGCGCACGAGGCGGCGCAGTCCGTGGGCGAGGTCGCGCCCATCGGCCGTCCGCTCGGCGGCGGTGGACCCGTCCGTGCGCGCCGCGACGTCGTCGGGCGTGACCAGCGCCGCGATCACGTCGGGAATCGTGGGCCGGAGCGTGGTCTCGGCAGTCGTCAGGGCAGCGTCGAGGGCTCCGTGCTCGACGGCGTGCAGCTCGCGTCCGAGCGTTGTCTCCGCGAGCGAGGCGAGGAGCCGTACCCGGCGCCCGTGCGCGACCGCGGGTTCCTCGTTCCCTGCGTCTAGCGGATTCAGCCGGGTCGGCAGCCCTGGGCCGAGGCGGACGACGACGCCGCCCACCGCCTCGGCGACTGGCGCCCACTCCCCCTTCGGGTCGCCGGGCACGTACACGCGGCGCCCGACGGCGATGGACCGGACCGCGATCGACTTCGCCAGCGCCGACTTGCCCTGCCCAATCACCCCAGCGAGCAGCACGTTCGGGTTGGTGAGCGTCCCGGCGGCGTACAGCGCCCACGGGTCGAAGCAGAACGGTCCGCCGGTGAGCGCGTCCGCGCCGAGAAGCACCCCGGTGTCGCAGGCGCGCGCAGCGAGGAACGGGTACGCACCCGCGAGGGTCGCCGACGACGCGCGGTGGGCGGGCAACCGCAGCGGCAGCAAGAAACGCAGCCTCGCTCGCCTGACACGCAGGAGCGATGTCGATCGGCGCGGGCGCCGCTGCTGGTGGCCTGGCGTCCTGGTCATCGGACCCCCCGGGCGAGCGGGATCGCACCGGCGAGGTGAGCCAAGGCTTGCTGGCCGACCAGGCGCCGCAGCTCGCACATCGCCTGGGCCGCGGCGGACTCGGTCGCCGCGCATGCGGCGTCGAGCTCGTCGGAGCTCGGCGCGGTGACGGTCAGCAGACCGGTGAAGCGCAGGTCGCCGTGCCCCGCGACGAGGTCCTGCTCGCGGCGCAACAGCTCGCTGACCTCGGCGCGGGTGGCTTCGTCCTCGATCTGCCCGACCCGGGCGCGCTGCGCGGAGTCGGCTGCGTGCTCCGCCTTCGCTTGCCGGATCTCCCGCAGTGCTCGACCCGGCGGTAGCGGTTCGGCGATCAGGGCGAACGTCCGGCGAGTGCCAGGCCCGAGCACGAGGGGCTGCAGGAAGCTCGGATGAACCTCGCTGCGGGGCCATTCCGCGACCCAGTAGACGGCGTGCCACGCGGTGTCGGTGCGAACGTGGGTCCACTGCTCGGAGATCCCCATCGGGCCTGGCACGACCGGTTTCGCCTCGACCGGGCCGTGGGCGCGGGCCGCCCCCTCGGGGTCGTAGCTCGAACGGATCGCCCACGCCAGTGCCGGTTCGTCGACCCAGTCGTCGACCCGCACATCGGCACTCGCGACGGCGTCGCGCAGGGTGACGAGTTGACGTTCGACGGCGAGGAGTCCGGCCGGCGTGACGACGCGGGCGCTGCCGCGCGGGACTCGCAGCGCAACGGCCAGAAGTGTCTCGTGCCGGTCCGCTTCCGCCTCGCTGCGGGCGACCAGGTCGGCCAGGATGCGGGCAGGCCAGGGCGAGCCGGAGAGAGCGTGCTCGGTCCACCACCGGCGCACCGGGTCGCCGCCCCCGGGCAGGGTCCGGTGCAGCGCCTGGATCCGGATCACCGATGGTTGCTGACACAAGGCTGCGAGGACCCTGCCCCAGCCGGCGACCTTGTGGTCCTGGGTCGCGCCGTCGTCGAGCATGAATCCGGACCCGTCCACCCGGAGCACGGCCGTGATGGTCCCCGCGCGGCGGTCGTGGATCAGCGCACCACCCACGGTGGGCGTCGACAGGACGGTCAGCCGGCCCGCGACGCCGGGCAGCTCGAGCCGGGAAGGGGCGGGGCGCCGGTCGAGTCGGGTGATCGCGGTCGTCCCGCCGACCAGGCGCCGGACCTCCCACTCCGCAATCAGCGGAATCCACTCCAGGAGAGATCGACCACGCACGCTGAGAGTTGCCGCGCACGTCATCGGCGCCCAGAGCGGAGCCGAGACCAGCAGTCCCGTCAGGCCGTTCGTGTAGATGGTCGCGACGGCGATCGTCACGGCGAAGGCCAGCACCACCAGCTGCGACAGGCCGAGCCCGAGGAGCAGACCGCCGCGGTCCAGGCGCCCAAATCGGGTCGTCATCGCCGTCGTCGGCGCGCTTGCGCTCATGCCTGACCACCCCCGGCCCGCTGCGACGAGCCTGGCGATGGTCGGGGCGCCACGTTCGGTCGACCGCCGCCCGCCGCCGCGGCGCCGGCCTTGCCCGCGCCGACCGCACCGCTCGCACCGGCGACCACCATCGACCCCAGGGCGCTTTGCGCCACGGACTTGCCCTGAGCGCCCGCCCGGCGAACGCCGGAGGTGACGGGATTCGCCGCGACGGCCGAGTTCATCACCGCGGCGGCTTCCATCCCGGACCAGTGCACGAACCGCCACGTGAGCCACGGCGCGAACACCGCGATCGACAACAGGAGCAACCCGACCAGCAGGTCGGATAGCCCATTCGCACCGGCGGTCGCCGTTCCGGTGGCCATCGCGGGATGATCCGGCTGCGCGGGACCGAAACCTGAGAACGCAGAAGCCCCGACGACGAACACCACGACGATGACGACCTTGCAGAACACCAGCGCGGCGACGATCTCCAACCAACGCCGGGTCCACACCCTGGTCTGATCCCACGCGGAGCCGGCGAACGCGATCGGCGCGAAGACGGCGATCAGGATCAGGGCCGCCTTGCGGAACAGCATCACGCCCCACAGCAGGATGAACCCGACGATCAGCGCAAGCCCGAGGAGCATTTGCAACACCGGGGAGGGCCCCGAGATCAGCTGGGCGAAGTCGAAGAACTTCGCCGCGGCTGCCGAGACCGTCATCCCGGCCGACGCGGCGATGTACTGGCAGATCCCGTCGACCGCTGTCAGCGCGACCTGAGTCACCGCCAGCGCCAGCGTCGCGCCGACAAGTGCCTTGCCGACGCCGACGACGGCGCGCACCAGACCGCCTGGCTCGCGGCGCAGGACCGAGGTCAGCACTTGCACGACGAACAGGCCGACAACCGCCGGCAGCGTGATCGCGGCGATCACCGCGACGTTCGCCCTGAACCACGAGGCTGTCAGGTCAATCGCGGTCGTGGTGTCCAACGCGGCCAGGCTGACCGTCGCAATCGACTGCGCGGCGTCGACGAACGCGCGGCCGAGCCCGCCCAGGACGTAGTCGGACGCCGCCGCGCTGACCGTGCCCGTGACCCCGGTAGCCGCATCGCACACTGCACCGAGCGGGCCCACGCAAGCCTCGAGCAAAGGGTTTGGCATCTCAGATCCCCGCGCCGAGGCCGGAGAAGAACGTGATGATCGCGTTCGCTCCGCCGATCAACAGCGCGCCACCGGCCGCGACCAGCACGCCGGTCTTGCCGCCGGACGCGTTGGAGTAGTTGCCCTGGTGGTGCGCGACTGCCCAGACGATCACTGAGATCACCAGCCCGGCGACGCACGCCACCAGCCCCCACGTGAGCAGCGCGCCGACGATGCTCCGCAGGACGGCGAGTCCAGGCAGACCATCCTGATTCGGGGTGATCCCCGGATCCCCCGCCGGCAGCACCGCGGCCACCACGTTTGACATCGACATGTCCCGCCACCCCACCCGAGTAGGTGGGCGATCGCTCCGTCAGCGATGCCCTCTACACAGCAGGAGTGCGCGGGCAGCCGGAAAACGGGGTGCCGCTGGTCCGTTCTTGACCCGGGCTCGAGACAAGTCGACACCTCCGCGTCGGCCCCACGGTCGCGGCGACCTTCTCACTCGCGCGGGCCGCGCGCGTGGATCTCCAAGAGCCGCGTCTCCCAGCAACGCAAGGGCGGACCACCGACGACTCGAGTCCTGTTCGGCGTCGGCCCGGTCACCGTCGCCGTGCGCACCCGAGCCATGCCGGACAGGTCCCTACCGGAGCGACCTGCTGCGCTCCTACGGCTTCATCGTGAACCAGCTCCACATCCCCACCGACAGCCAGTGGCGGCCCACTGGCGATGTCGTGGCGATCTGCGGCCCCAAGTCCTCATCCGTCACAGCCGACGCATTGAGGGCTGACCCGATGCTCGACTTCACCACCGACGTGGCCGGCCGATGGGTCATCACCGACCGGAAGACCGGCGCGGTGTGGGGTTCCCCGTGGACAACTACCCGGCAGAGCACACGGACGTCGCCTACATCGGTCGCATCCGGACCGACGAAGCGAACGTGTTTCTCATCGCGGGCGTGCACGCAATCGGCTCGGTCGGTGCGATCCATCACCTCTCGACACCCGGCACGGCCGAATCCCTCTACGCCGTAGTCGGTGAAGCGCCGTTCTCCGCTGTCGTCCGCTCGACCTTCGACGGAGCGACGATCACTGCCACGGACTACGCCGTCCCGCCCAGAGTTCACTCGTGATCGTTGACGCCGCGACCCTGGCAGGTGGCGCGAACAACCAGGACGCCTACGCCATCGTAGGTCGGGCACTTATCGTCCTCGACGGGGCTTCGGCGTTCCCTCCGGTACTGCCTGACCGCGATGGCGAGTGGTACGCCCGCACCCTGCGCGACGCGATCCGCGACAGGCTTCCCGAGTCCGAGCATCCCCTCGCCCGCATCCTCGCGGATTCCGTCGCTCAAGTCCGCGCTGACTACGAGCTGCGGCCCGGCGGACCATCCAGCACCCCCGGGTCAATGCTGACACACTCGACGTCCTGGTGCTCGGAGATTCCACCTTCGTCATCCAGCACCCCGACGACACATGCACCGCGATCACCGACGACCGGCGAGCCCAGGTCGCGACGGCGAAGCGCCAGGAATACCGCGAGCGGCTACGCAACGGCGGCGGATACGTACAACGGCTTGCCGGTCTCCAAGCAGCCCAACGCCTCGTCCGCAATCAGCCCGGGGGCTACTGGATCGCCGAGAGCGACCCCGCCGCAGCAACTCAGGCGACCAGCCGGACAGTGCCGCTCGACCAGGTCCAAGCCCTCTTGCTTCTCACGGACGGAGCAGCCGCAGGCGTCATGACGCACGGAGCGCCGAAGACCTGGCCCGAACTGGTCCGGCAAGTCGACTCAGCCGGTGCGAGGCACCTTCTCGACGGCCTGCACGAACTCGAGGAAACGGATCCGGCCGGTAGGCGCTGGCCGCGCTCCAAGCCGCACGATGACAAGACGGCAATTTTCGGCGCTCCGGAGGGGTGGCCTACTTATCGTCGCTCGTTGGATCTATTGTGAAGTCAAATTCGAACTCGTTAGCGAGTCGACGCGCGATCTTGCCAATGAGCTTGAAGTCATCCTCGGATAGCAATTCGAGAGTGGTAGCGAGCCCGAGAATTCTCGGGGAGACAGTGCTCGATGCAGTCTCCGTCTGAAACCATTCTTGGGCAATCAACTTCCTAACATGTCCCACGTCCGAACGAAATAGCTTCGCGAGGCCGGGCCACACTTTCTTTGGTGGGGGCGAGACGTACCATGGGTCACGATTGTTGACGAGGTTATTGAACCAGGCAGTCGAGCGCGCCTCGTCTGATCTCGTCGCTAGGTCCTGGAAGCGGAGTCCGTCGCTCCGGAGTCGATTGACAGCGTCGGTGAAGGGTCTGGGGTCGATCGAAGGTGTCGTCATACCAGAAAGATAGCGCTCTTAGATGTGTATGACAAGGACTTCGAGCCTCATAGGTCGACCCCTCCGCGCTGTACCTCCCGACCCGGGGCGGCAACCATCGATCTCGAGGTGACTCCCGCCGCAGGCAGCCGAGTCGCGCGCCGTACTCCATGCGAAGACACTCGTCCGAGTCCCCGACGGCTACGAGCTGTTATCCCCGCGGCCGTTGGCAGCGACCACCCCTCGGGCTGATCCGGACTGCCGAATTGACCTCTAAGAGATCAAGGCGCGCCTCCGGCGCTTGGCGGCCTGCGGGCGGCGCTGCGCGCCGTCCTCGCCCGCGACGACCCATGCGGCTCCAAGCGTCGAAGGCTCGCTCGCCAGACCAACGCATATCTCCGCGTGTCGCCACCACAGCCCATGAGCACCGAGTCAAGTATTGACGCATGGCAACCGTTCTCACCCTCGGGCTACCCCTCGCGTCGGTTCTACTCGGCGCCCTCATCACCTACCTGCTCAACGTCCGAGGTCGTCGGCGCGACGAAGAGAACGACGTCTATCACGGCGCTATTTCGGCCGTCGCAGTGGCAATAGCGAGCCTCAACTACATATCTCACATCAAGTGGGGCGGATCGACGCCTGAGGAAGAGGCTGAATTGGCGAAGAAAGCAGGGCGAGAATTCACCGAGCGGCACCTTCGTGCGGTGGCCGACGCACGTGCAGCCGTTGCCCGAGCCTCCGCATATGACCCCACTCTCGGCGAGTTCTACCGCACCAACACCGCCGCCGTGTACGAGCGCGGCGACGAACTCATGGCGCGTCTCCGCGAGCGTATTCGCTGACGGCCGCATGCTTTCCCGCTGTCAAAGCGGCTGGCGCCCCCCTCCGCTCCCCTCCGCTCCCCTCCGCTTCGCTCCGGAGGTTGCCACGGAACCCGTGCCGACTGTGAGCGTCACGGCGCCGACCTGGACCCAAGACACCAGGCCGGCCCCCCGGGATGTCACGACAGGCCGGGCGCGCATCGTCCCCCTCCCCCACCACAGGCTGCACCCGCGATTCCCAGATGTCGACGGCGTCCGACTGAACTTCACGCCCGCCTAGCGCGCTCGGGTCTCTACACTGCGCGAATGGGTAACTACATCTTCTGCGTGCGCTACGAGGATGCCTCGAACTGGCAGATCTGCAAAGAGGCCGGGTTGCTCGGCATCCGCACGAACCCGCAAGGCAAGACCAGCGCGACAGCAACACGAGCGGGCGACATTGTCTACATCTGGAGAGGTGGATCGCCCAAACCCGGCTCAGGACTCCTGGCCAGAGTCCGGATAACCGCACCAGCGCTGAGAGCCAAGAACGTGCCCTGGCCAGAGCCGGACTTGTACTCGTACGTCATCCCTTTTGCGTTGGACGAGGAGTTGAAGACACCGATCCGCGACTCCTTCCCGGGCAATAAGCGGGGTGAGCGTTTTGGGTTCATGAACTCAGACCTTCAGAAGAGCCTTCGACCGGTCTCCGCTGACTCGGCAAGACGGCTCTCGGAGTGCTTCAGGTCCGGCTTCGATAGTTCGGCAATCGTGATCGAGCAGTCCCCTGTGGCCACAAAGGCGGGCGGATGGTCGTCGGATCAGGACCTCATCCGTCGCATCGAGCAAGCAGCAATCTCAGCCGCCCGTGGCCACCTTCGCGGCGACGGCTGGAGGGAAGTCCGGGACCGTCAGCAGGACGGGTGCGGATACGACCTCCTCTACGAACATCCTGACGGGAGGCAACGACTGGTTGAGGTCAAGGGGACGGGGGGCGCTGAGGTGCGCTTCATGCTCACGCGGCTTGAGCATTCGGTCCTCTCCCACGACCCGAGCGGACGCATCTACGTAGTACTCGACGCCCTCGGCGAAGCCAGAGTCGAGGTTCTTGACTGGACCGACGTCGAGGGGTTGGGCGTCAAGCCCGAGCGGTGGCAGGTCGGTTGAGCAACCAGAGGCTTGGCCACCCGTTTCTGCCGCGCCAGAGGACTGGGTCACTAACTGAGTGACACCCGGCGCACATCGGGGTGGATTCCCACGGTCCCGAGCGGAACCCCCGAGCCCGCAGAGAGAGAAGCCCGAGCGTCATATCAGGCACGCGCACAGGCTTCGGGACGAAGAACACCAGCAGTTCGACGCACCGCCCCATGTGGAAGGACCGGACAGGCCGGCCGCACCCTCACGCCCAAGCTCGAAAACCCGAACTCCGGTGCCGTTCAAACGTCAAGAGAACCAACCCGTGGATCGAGGCTCAGCGTCTGGCGGGTCAGTGCATCTACGCGTCCGCGACGCGCGTGAGCGCTGTAGCCCGCAAGCGATTATTGGCATGGTCGGCGAGCTCGATGAGCAGGTCGACGGTTTCCTGTTCGAAGTCACCGCCCGGGTCGATCTGGCGGGTTCGATCTCGGAGTTTGTCGATGAGGCGGTTGACCTCAGTTCGATCCCCCCGTTGGTGCGCCGCCCGGATGGCGAGGCGGAACAGCTTCTCGTTGCAGGGGTCGACCAGGAGTCCGACAGCGGTGGTCGCCGCGACCGCACGGAGCTCGCCGGCTTCGAGCTCCATGCGCGCGAGGACTTGAGCGACGTCGGTGATTCGGCTGGTCATCTCCTGCAGCAGCGGGTCCGCCCACTCGTAGGTGTTCGGCCGGGCGTCCGCGAACGGGCGTCCCCGGACCAGGCGCAGGGCGTCACGCAAATCGTTTGCTCCGTCCATTCCTTTCGAGAGGCCGGTCTTGGCCAGGCGCTGAAAGTCCGACCAGTCACAACTGACGGCCCCGGAGAGCTCGTAGTGGCTGCGGCCTCGAGCGATGGGGAGGTACGGGTTGCGGTCCGCGTCGACTCCGAGCCAGCTGCGGGTTCGGGAGACGAACGTGTTGCGGTACGTCGGCCCTATGAGGCCTCCCTCGCCGATGATCTCCTCGAGAGCCTGAACCGTCGCTCGGTGGTGCAGGGCGAGGAACGCGACCAGTTCGGTCTGTCGGCGTGCCCGGTCCGGCGGGACCTCAGCGGTTGTTCCCGTGACCTCGACCGGGCCGAGCAGGAGGACTCGTGGCGCGGCCGTCGACGGCTGGAGTTCGGGGATCGGCACGAGCTCGGGCTCGCCCCGGGCGTCGTCGTCCGGCTCATCCGACTCCGCCTGATCCTCGACATCGAGTTCAACACCTTCGAGCAGGGCCTGTTCGGACGCGCTCGGCAACGCCGCTAAGGGGGCGGAGATCTCCGCGTCGGCGTCTGGGGGTTCAGGGTGTTGGTCTGGGTCGGGGTCGATGCCACCGATGCGCAGGAGGTCGATGAGCGCGGCGTAGTCCTGGGGGGTGACGTGCTGCGGGCGCAGGGTGACGCCGAACGGCTCCAATCGGGCCCGGGACCCGGATTCGAGGTCGAGACGCCAGCGCGCCTCAGGGTGGTCGGTTGTCACGGCTGCGTATCCGGCCCAGGGGGGCACCGCTTGCGTCAGGCCGGGCCCGACGAGGATGACCGGGTTCCAGGTCTCGTCGCCGGCGAGCATCGACCGGGCATGCAGAGCGTCCCGTGCGTTGGCCGCGGCGATGACCGCGCGGCAGTCGTCAGCGGTGCGCTCCAGGGAGGTCACGAGCGCCGCATCGTTGGGCGCCGCGCGTATGAGCATGGCGTCGGCAGCCTCTACGAGGTCGGTGAAGTCCGGGGCCAGCATCACGCTTGCGCCCCCGATCATGGCCGAGGTCACGAGCTCGCTTGCGATTCCCCGAAGCGAACCCAGCACGATGTCGTCGGGGCCGTTCAGCGCGAGCAGCCCGGCGGCCTCGAGGTTCACCAGGACGATGGCGTCGCCGGAGACCCCGACGCACACCAGTGCGGGGTACGGCTCGGGGTACGCGTCCAGGTCCTCCACGCTCTCCTGGGCTGCGAAGTCTTGCGGGGAGGCAGTCCACTCCCGATTCCCGGTCGTGGTGAACGGGCCGATGACGTGAGGGTCGTCTTCGGTGAGCAGGAGAACGACGCGATCTTCGGAGACGAGCACGACGCCGACCCGGGGCAGGTCCCGTCCGGCGGCGACGCACTGTGGTCCGAAATGATGTAGCGCGCGCCTGAGGTCGGCGATCGTGACCGGCTGGGGCGCGTGCCGGAGCCGACGTTCGGCGAGTGCCTCCGGGGTCCCGGGCTCCGGCATGGCAATTCGCTGACCGGTGCGCCGCAGGCGCTGCTGTCGGCGACGACGCCGGGCGATCTCCCCGACGAACCCGGCCGCGGTGAGCGCCGTCAGCCCGACGAAGAACTCACTTCCGAGCCCCGCACCTTGCGCGCCGAACGCCGTCTCGGCGTGCTCATCGGTGCGGTGCCCTGCTTCACCATGCCCGGGTACCTTCGCCACGTCGGGTGCACGTTTCGAGTTCTCCGACCGGCCCGGAAGAGCGGAAGCAGATGGCGCATCGGGAGGCGACTCTGGTGACGGCGAAGCCTTGGGTGCGGGGGCTGAGCGCGGCAATGGCGATTGCGTAGGGTCCGGGGCCGCCGAGCTGCTCTGGGCTGTGCCGAGGTCCGTGATGGGGGGAAGGGTGAGGAACCACCCGGGCTTGATAAGGCCGGGATCAGCGAGCGCCCCACCGTCGGTCTGGGGCGCGCCGACGTTCAGATCGTAGATCTCGCGATACCGGGCTGCGTCGCCAAGACGGTCCTCGGCGATGCCCCACAACGTCTCCCCGGCAACCACCTGGTGCACTTCCTGCCACCCACCGTCGGCCGCGTGGGGCGCGACCATCGCTGGTAGGGCGTGTGAATCCGTGGGCATGCGCAAGATCCAGCCGGGATAGATGCCACCGGCGTCGGTCAATGTCCGCCCGTCGGCCTGGGGCCGGCCGTGGTTGAGCTCGTAGATCTCGATGAATCGCTCGCCTCGCCCGAGGTGCCTCTCAGCCAGGCCCCACAGGGTGTCGCCTCCGTGCACGACGAGCCGCGGATGCGGATCGACCGATACGGCCGAGCTGGTCGGGTATCGGGCGGCGATCAACAGCGCCGTGGGCGCCGAAGACGGCGCCGTCACCGTCGACACCTCGGTCGCACCAGCGACCGCCCCGGAACTAGCCGGCCCGCTCCCGAACGCCGCATCTTTGGCCGTGCGGAACAGCGGGGCGGAGTCCGCAGCCGCTGGCAATGGTGGCCCCAGAGCAAGTCCTGTGCCGCCAGTACTGAAGAGCAAGGCCGCGCTGGTCAGCAGGACCGCCGCGCCGCGCTGCGCCGCGCCGGACACCGGCAAATGGGGCGCCGGGAGCCCGCGCAGGTCGGACACGAGCTGCACCAGAACGGAGATCGCGAACCAGGCCCACGCACCCCAGCCGGCGACCTTGAGCGCACCCAGAAAGAGTCGCCCATCGTCGGGGCGCATCAGGGTGGACCACAGCTCACCGAGCGAGGGCCACTCGTTCGGCAGGGAGATCGGCGCCACGACGACGAGCAGGAGCGGCAGCCCTATCGTCAGCGCGATCAGGAGGGCCAGGGAGGAGAGCGACCGGGCGACCTCGGCGCCGGTCACGCGTCTGGTGCTTCGAGCACCGGGGTGTGTCATGTGCCGCCTCCGGTGACTCCGTGGACGAGCTCGATGCTGGCTTGGCCGGTGGCAGTCAGGGTGGGGATGCCGATCAGGCCGAGAAAGACCGTCGGGGCCGAGCTGGTCACCCTGACCTCGAGGGTCGTGCCGTCCTCGCCCAGCGCGACCGAGCCGTTGACCTGGTTCGCTGCCAGGTATCCCTGGGCGGCGTTCGCGGCACCCTGGCGGTCCACGACCACCGCCCCGGTCGCGATCGCGTCCGGCCGGTTGATCACCTGCCCCGCTGTGCGGGCCGCCTCTGCGGCGATCGCGTCGGCGCTCTGGGTGGCGCGCAGCTTCGCGCCGCCGTCGACCACTAGCCCAGCGAGGATCAGGATCCCGACGACGACGATGACCAGGAACACCGTCACCGAACCGGACTCTTCCCCGATCCGGCGCTGCAGGCGCCGGAAGAGCCGGTTCACGATCGGTACCGATCAAGGGCGGAGGAGGCCTGCGCGGTCAGGGTCTTGGACCCTGGCAGGCCCGGGATCGCCAGGTCGTCGAACGCGACAGTGCACGTGACGGTGGCGGTGACCTGTGCGGGTTGGCCGACAGGGCGGGCGAACCCCGAGACGTCGAGGACGACGGATCGGGTCACGCATCGCAGGTCCTGGTTTCGCAGGGAGTCCGTGCCTGCCGCGGTGGCCGCGGTTCGGGCGCCGTCGGGTGTGCGGGCGAGCGAGGCCTCGCGCGCCGCAGACGCCGCGGCGTACTCGACGGCGCCAGCAGCGATCTGGAGGCGGCCCGCGAAGATGATCAGGCCGAGCAGGAGCAGCACGGCGGGGGTGAGGATCACGATCTCGATGGTGGCGCTGCCCCGTTCGTCGTCGCCGAGCCGGTGTCGGAGCCGGTTCATGGGTCACCCGCTGTCGTGAAGCGCTCGACGGGACCCTGCGCCGACTGTGCGACGGCCGGGCCCGGGACCCCGGGCAGGATCGACAGGGCACGGCCGGTGACCTCGACCCGGATCCGCTCAGCACCCGACCGGCTGGCGGTGACGGTGATGTCCGCGAGGGTGTCTGCGGCATTGTTGTCGAGGAACTGCCGGGCACGGGCCGTGGCTGCGCCCTCCCCGGAGTGGTAGGTGCGCGCGGCCGTAACACCTTCTTCGGCGGCGACCAGGGCGAGGGATCGAGCGTGGAACCACAGCCCGAACTGGACGAGGCCGGTGATCACGAGCAGGAGGACCGGGAAGAGGATGGCGAGCTCGAGCGACGTCGAGCCACGCTCGTTCTCACCGTCCGCGGAACGCGCCCGCGCGACGGTTCGCACGAGCCAGCCGACCCTCCGTGCGCCGGTCAGCATCTGCACCAGATCCTCTTGTCAGTTGATCTGATTGAGCCGGCGGTTGACCGCGGCCGTGATCACCGCGACTGCCGCGATCGCGAGGCCGATGAATCCGACGACGAGGATGACGTTCTCCAGGGTGGTCGCCCCGGCCTCGGGCTCTTGGCCGGAGACGCGCTCGTGGACGACGCGCCTGGCTGTGACGAGGTAGCCGTTCAGGACGATGAGTGCGGCGATGCAATTCATGGTGTTCCTCCTTGGGCGGTGTGTTCCTGGTCGTCTTGCGGCGGGTCAGCCGTACAGGATGCGGGCGAATGCGGGGTAGGCGAGCAGGACCATGAAGGTCAGGCCGAGCATCGCGACGGGAACGACCATGTGTTCGCTCGCGGCGTTGGCCTTCGCCGTCGCCGCGGTGAGCAGCTGGGTGCGCAGCGAAGAGGCTCGGGCGCGCAGGCTGGCGTAGATCGCCGCCCCTGACTCCCCCGCGGTGCGGGTGATGTCGGCGAGGTCCCCGAACTCGGGCACACCGTTTGCCGCGCCCAGGTCGGCGAGGCCTTGCCAGGGTGGCTGGCCGGCGAGGTGGGCGCTGAAGAGGGCGTCGCGGATCTGGACGAACTCGCGCGAGGTGCCGATGTTGGCGGCACGGTCGAGAGCCTCGTTGGTGCCGGCGTCGGCGGCTCGTTCCAGGGCGACCAGCTCGAGGTACACGCTCGCGGCGCGCCGCAGGTCCTCCCGCGCGGTGCTCGCGCGCCGGTGCAGGTCGGCATCGGGCACGAAGAACAGCAACCCGGCCAGAACCACTCCGAGCAGGGCGGGCACAACTCCCGGCAGGACTACACCTGTCGCACCCAGCACGACGGCGAGCAGCACCGGTGCCGCGAGCCCTGCCAACGCGTAGGCGACCTTGCGCACGGCCAGGTCCTCCGCGGTCTGCGCAACGACGTGCAGGTCCGCGGCGAAGCGTCGCAACCCGAGCGCCTCGACCAGCGGTGGCAGTACCCGGCGACGAACCCGGTCGAGGCGCGGGTGCCGCCCGGACGGGTCGAAAGCGTCGACCTCGACGGCTCGTGGGTCCAGTCGGGCCATCGCGGCGTGCAGGTCGGGGTGGGTCGGGACCAGCGTGCCGACGAGCAGGGCGACGCCGACCCCGGTCATGGCTCCCGCGAGCAGGATCAGCCAGCCGTTCATCTGCTCCTCCCCTCGGCGTGCGTCCCGGCGCCGATCTCGACGGACTCAGCGGAAACGGTGAGGAACCGTGGTTCGGGCGGTGTGACGGTGAGTGATCGCATCCAGACCAGGCACCCGACGAACGCGCAGGTGAGGGCCGCGAGAACAAGCTGCCCGAGTGGCGTCGCGTAGGGGGCGAGGTAGTCGCTGTTGAACGAGCCCACGGCGACCACCCCGAGGGTGATGAAGGTGACGGCGCGGGCGGTCGCGCGCGGCTTCGCCCGTTCGGCCTCGATCTTGCGGCGTGCCGCGACGTCGTCGGCGACGAAGTCCGCCACGGAGCTCAGCACCCCGGACAGGCCGGGTCCGCGGCGACGGGAGGCGAGGATGAGTGCGCAGGCGACCAGGTCGCCGCTGGCGTCGTCGAGATCTTCGGCGAAGGCTCGCAGAGCGGTCTCGGTGGGCCAGCGGGAACTGAGCCGGGTCGCCAAGGCGTTTACCTCGGAGCGGATGACCGCTGGGCAGCTTCGCTGGGAGTCGGTGATCGCCTGCTCGAGGCCGATGCCGGTGACAAGCAGGTCGCTCAACCGGCGCGTCCACTCCTCGACGCCCTCGACGCGGTCAATGGCGCGCGCGACCGCCTTCGCGGTTCCGAGCAGGACCGGCAGGCCGACCACCATGATCGCGACCACGAGTCCGACGGCGGGCCACCCGGACACCGCCCAGGCGATCAGACCACCGCCGGCCGCGGCAGGCCAACGCCACCGCCGCCACGGGGTCAGGGCTGCCGGAGGACGAGCGGCCCGGCGCCGCCGCCACGCGGGCGCGCGCCGCAGTGGGTCATCGACGGGTACCCGGATCAGTCCGACGAGGACTCCCCAGGTGCCCACGCCCATCAGCGCCCCGGACACGACCGCGAGCATGTTCCTCATGACGGCCCCCAGACGAGGGTGAGCGGGTGGTCCCAGGTGCCGCCCGGGTGGTCGAGGAAGCCGGGGTCGAAGCCGCGCCGGACCAGCTCGGCCAGGCATCCGGGGCGATGCTTGGGTACGGCCCGCCCATCGGCGCCAGGGCCGAAGACCTCGGTCGTGGCCGGCCGGTTGCCTTCGCCGAGGCCGTTGATCTCGAGGACCTGGGACACGAACCGGTGCTTGCGGCCGCCGATCGGGGACTCGTCGACCAGGTCCAGGTGCACGAGCAGGTCGACCGACCCGGCCAGCAGCCGGTAGGCGAAGGTGTCCGTCATGCCGCCCCCAGTGGACAGGCACAACGTCACGATCCGGTCGATGGCGTGGTGGGCGGAGCGGGCGTGGATCGTGCACAGGGACCCGTCGCCGGTGCTCATCGCCTCGAGCATCGGGATGACCTCGCCGCCGCGGACCTCCCCGACGATGATCCGGCGCAGGTTCATCCGCAGGGCGTCGGTGAGCAGGTCGGTCAACGTGACCTCACCCGCTCGGCGCCCGGCCACGTCCTTCTCGCTCGACCCCTCCCGCGCTTCCAGGGCCATCACCCGCGGGTGGCGCTCGGGTAGCTCGTGCAGGTGCAGCTCGAACTCCTTCTCGATCGTCGCGAACCGTTCCATCGGCGCGAACTCGTTCGCCAGCGCCCGGATCATCGTGGTCTTGCCCGCGTTCTGCAACCCGGTCACCACGATGTTCTTGCCCGCCCGCAGCGCAGCGCGCAGGAACGCGACCAGCGAGGTGTCCAGGGTGCCGAGCGCGACGAGGCCGTCGAGGTCGACGTCACGGACCCGGTGCCGGCGGATGACCACCTGCGGGCGCGGCGATGTCCACGCCATCGCTGCCAGGCGCGACCCGTCGTCCAGGCGCAGGTGCAACGACGGGTGCGTCGTGGTGAAGGTCCGCTCGGCCGAGCCCATCCGCCCAGCGAGGAGCTGGAGGTGTTCGATGAGTTCGGCGTCGGAGTCCGCGATCGGCGGTCCCTGCTCGTCGTGGCCGTCCGCATAGGACAGCCACACCTGATCGCACCCGTTGACCTCGATGTTCTCGATGTCCAGGTCGTCGATGAGGGGCTGCAGGCGGCCCAACCCGAACAGGGCCGCCATCACCGCGTCCTCGATGTCGGACGCCGCCGCACCGGTCCACGGAGCCTCACCCGTGCGAATCAGGGCCCGGTTCCTGGCCGCGATCTCCTCCGCGGCCAACGCGCGGCCCAGCGCCCGACGCGCGCTCGGGTCCGGGACCGGTGCGCCCTGCAACCGGGCGGACAGCTTCTCCGCGACCGTCTGCCGCAACTCGCGAACCAACCCATGATCTGCTGCGGACGACCGCGTCGGAACTGGCGATACAGGTGCCCGACCCGGCAGCGGAACGACGGAGGCGATCGTCGGACGCGACGGTGAACTCCCCGGTCGCCCGTTCCGTGCACCCGGTCCGAGCATCCGCCCGTCCGACTCGAACTCACTCATGCGCCCCACCCCTCGGTCGGCGCCAACGCCGGAACTCTCAGAACCAGTTGGCCGGCGGCGGCCGTAGCGGAGCGCAACAGCGGTGAGCGAGCCATCCGCGACCAGTTGCCGATGCCGTCGGAGAACATCCGCGCAGCGACCGCATCTCGTGGCACCACGATCGGGATCTCGACGCCGAGCTCACTGGCGATCTCCTTCGCCGTGTACGGCGCCTGATCCCCGACCAACGCACCGACGACCGCCCCGCCCGCGCCGCGGAGCTCCTGCAGGTGCCCGACGGCGGGCCGAGCGGCCGCGATCGAGACCAGGCTCGCTCGCAGCACGACGACGACCAGATCCGCCCGGTCGAGCAAGATGCTCGGCTGATGCAGGTGCCCAAGCCGCCCGACGTCGACCAGGATGTCGAGACCCTGCACGTCGGCATCGTGCGCGACGTGCGCCAGCTGCGACCACACCCCCGCGAGCGCGCGGGCCTGCGCCGGGTCAACGATCCCGGGCAGCACGAGCCGCTCGCCAGAGGACTCCAGAGCCACGGCGTTGGTCAGCAGGTCGTCTACCTCGACCCCGTCGCCGCTGCGTACCAGGCCCAGGATGCCGCCGACCTGCGGCGCGTTCGCCTGGAAGAACCCGGGCAGCACTCCGGAGCCCGCCGGGTCGGCGTCCACGACAAGGGACCGACGTCCGGGCAGGGCGGTGGGCCACACCCACCCCAACGCAAGGGCCGTGGTCGTCACGCCCGGAGAGCCCTTCGCCGAGCACAGCACGATGAGCGCCATTACCGCCCCCCTCTGGGCTGGACAACGAGCGTGAATCGCCCCGTCGCCGCCCGCACAGCCACCGCAGGTCCGTCGCCGGTGGGTGCGACGACGTCGACCACACTCACCCCATTCAGATCCGGTGCACCGACGCGGACCACGCTCACCTCGAACGAGGCCGGTGACCTGGTCGGCGGGTCGGCGTCGGCCGACGGGGTGTCGACGAGCAACAGCCGGTCCCGGGCGCGCAGCCCGCCGGCGGGGACCCGGTTCGCGGGCACTGACAACCCGATCAGCTCCTCCCCCTCACCCGGGGGCAGGGCGCCGGTGACCTGACCGGACGCGAGCAACGACCCAGCGACCAGGTCGCTGGCCGAAAACTGCCCGACGATTGCGCCGACGTCGTCGGCCGGGACGACGCGGACTCCGGCGTCGACCGCGACGTCGGTCAGGGTCAGGTCCTCGCGCGTGAGGACCGTCCCATACGGGACGTCACGCGCCAGGGCGACGACCGTGATCCGGTCTCCCGCCGCCCCGACCAGCCAGGAAGCGCCGAGCGCGCCAGCGATCGCGAGCGCCAGGGCGAGCGCAACGATGACCGGGCGTCGTTTGCCGCGGGGGGCGGGCGCCGCAGGTGTCACCGGCATCGCGCGGGAGTGCGCCGTTCCGTTCGCCGTCGCCCCGCCGTTGGCCGAGCCTTTGAGTGGCGGAGGTCCGCCGCTGTTCGTCGTCATGGGTTGCACCTCCAGTACTGGGGATGGTCGCTACGTCACGAGCACCTGGAGCTCGCCGATGCGGATCGTGGTCGACGACGAGCGGGTCACGGTCAACGTTCCGGTGGTTCCGCCGCCGGTCCACGTGATCTCCCACGTCGTCGTTGCCGTCACCGGATACGCGTCGTCGGGCTGCCCGGCCGATGGGTCCTGGTAGACGTGCCCGCACGTGGGGGACGTGCCGCCGCCCTTGCCCTTCGTGTACACCGTCCCGGGACTCGTGCAGGTGACCTTTGTGCCATCACCCATGTCCCAGACGACGTTCTTCGCGCGCGCCGTCGCCGTGACCGTCAGCCCCGGCACCGACGCCGTCGCGGTGTTCGGTCCCCACGTCGTCGGGGACACCTGAGTCCACAGCCACACCGGCAGACCGACTAGGCCCGTCGCACCAGGCGGCGGCGCGATCCCGATCGCCGGCCCCGCCAGCTGCATCTTGTCGATCGCTTGCTGGGCGAGTTCGGCCGGCGTAGCCGTCACGGCACCGAAACCGTCCGGTGGAGTTGGGAACCAACCCCAGCCCCCGCCGCTTCCGACCACGCCTGGGCACATGGCGTGATAAATCGCGCCGTTGGGGTAGTTCCCCTCCCAGATGGGGTCCGTGCTCGCGGGTTGCGGCTCCTCAAGCCGGAAGTAGCACTCGTCGACCTGGCTCCACCACCCGAACATGTCGTCGTGGCACTCGACGCGGCTCTTCAGCAAACTGGCCATACACGTGCGAGCTCCCGGTGAGCCGGCGGCTGGCTGGGATGACGATTCCGGCTTACCCGGGCGGTTGGGTGTCTCGGCCTTGACGACGCAATATTCGCTCTTCGGAGGGCACACAGGAGCGACCGCGGCCACTGATGACTCGGCGCTGGCGAGAAATGCGAGGGCCAGGACGAGTACGAGGCCGTCACGCCGACGGGTCAGCATCCGCGGTCTCGCTGTGCCGCGTAGGACCGGATTACCCATCGACCGTCAAAGATGGTGGCTTCCGCGACGGCAACGACCCGCTTCAGTTGACCTGGTGCGACCGCGGACTTTCCCGAGTCCCGGAAGATCGCCTGCCAGTTGCTCACGTCAACGCAATCGTTGACTGTGGCCGTTGGCGCGGTACCGAGGCTGACGTTCGAAACCTGCGGGCTCAGGACTGGTTCGCCCGGAACTTCGATTCCATCGGCGCGGAACGTGAATATGGTCGATTGCGCGTCGGCGAGAGCGGTGTCGATCGCGTAGTGCGAGAGATTCGAATCGCTCTGAGCCCGTGGATCGGCGTACCACGCCACCTTCGCGGCCCAGAAGTCCCGGTAGGCCTTGAGAACTGAAGCCTCAGCTGCGGCGACCTCGGGATCCGCTGACGGCGTGGGCGACGGCGTCGGTGTTGGCGACACCGTCGCCGACGACTTCGTAGGTGTCGGGTCCTTCTCTCCATCGCCATTGCAGCCTGCGCTAAGCGCGACGACGACCAACATGAGGGCAGTAGCCACCGGTCGGCGACTGCGATGCACACGGATCATGGCGACCACCAGCCCCCTGTCGGGTCGTCCGCCTTCTCTGCGCCTGGCTGTACACCAGCAATGCGTTCCATTCGACACCAAATGACCGGATCGCGTAACCCCTGGCGCGGCACGAGTTGCTGACGCCGGCGCAGACGGGCGCCCGTCCCGTGCCCTACAGGTCTCCATACACAGCAGGAGTACCGAAGATCGCGGGAATCCGGGTGGCTTCTCGAGAACTCTGTGGACAACTCCGTCACGACGCCCGCCGATGTGTGGATAACGTCGTCTGTCGGGCAGCCACCCGCGCCTCGTACGCCGGCCCCTTGCTCCAGGGCCGCACCGTCGCGCGCAGCGCGGCGAGCATCGCGGGGTCCTGAAGCGCAGCGTCGCCGCCTGTCGCCAACCGCTCGACGAGCCCGGGCCAACTGAGGGTTCCGAGCATCACCGTCATCACACGGTGCGCCTGCCACTGCGGAATCCCGAACTTCACGCCCAGTCGTCGTGCGCCCGACAGGTCGCCACGCCGCCACCGGCCGCTAGCTCCCCGGTCGACGAGGGATTCGACGATGTCGGTTGCCAGCGCCCGCTCCCAACCCACGCCGATCAACGCGTCGATGACCGCAGTGGTGATGGGCGCGACCTCGACTTCTGTCTTCGGGTCGGCCGGTTCACGGTCGAGGTCGACCACCTCGTCGAAGGGACACCACTGGTCGCCGTGCCGGGTGCCGCCGAGGTCGCCGTAGATTTGCCAGGCCTGCCTGGTCGCGACGCAGTAGCGATCAGCGAGCGCCTCGCCCAAGATCGCTCGACGCACGCGGGTCCACAGGACCCCCCAGGGGGAGTCGGCTGTGCGGAGCCGGGGGTCTGCGAGCTCGGTCCACGCGACGTCCCATCCGGTGGCCTCCGCCTGCCGGGCCGCAGCGCCGCGCAAACCGTGCGAGACCACGAGCGGATGGACGAGGTCGCGTCGGACAAATCCGAGGAGAGCCCGACCCTCGGGCCCGTTCCAGCCCTGCTGATCGACTACCGAGAGCGTCTCTCGCAGTCGTTGGTGGTCGCGGACGGTCACCCGCAACGTGGTCGCGCGGTGGTCGCATTCGGTGTCCATGAGGTGTCTCCCAATGTCGTGGTGGACACCGGCCACGCTTCTCACGGATATTGACAAGGGTCTTACAGCAACCAAACCCGCAGGTCAGGACCTGGTCACCCCGACACCTCACCCATCCAGTAAGCGAACTGACGATATTTCCGAGGAATCTGAACCGACCTCTACTCGCCGCGCGAGAGGCAATCGCCGAGCGCTGTAAGAGGCTCGTCAATATTCCGGACCACAGTGGGATGCGTCATCGGAAGAAGGAGGACGCAGATGAGCCCCAGCACCCGCACGTTCCGGTTGGTCACCGCCGAACGAGCCCGGCCCAGGCGTCGCGAGTCGACCCCCGAGCCGGAGGTCATCAACCTCACGATGCAGTCCGACCAGTTGCTGCTCACCGTTCCTGAGGCTGCCCACCGCTTGGGCATCGGCAGGAGCTTCATGTATCAACTCATCGCCGCCGGCGAGATCGAGACCATCCGCATCGGGAGGCTCCGCAAGATCGCCCCGCGAGCGGTCGAGGCCTTCGTCGAGCGACGGAATCCGAGCGCGGAAACGACAGTTGCGGATCAAACCGACCTCGACAGGTCGCCAGCCACACAGTGAGGGGACAGCCTCCGGTACGGACCCTGCGGTCAGAAGCGGCAGGCCGCGTGAGCAGGCGCCCGCGCCAGCGTTCGCGCTCCCGCGATCATGCGATTCCACGCCGTCCGTCGCGACCGGGAATGGGGCCGACTCGAGCGGCCTCGTCACGGTCGGCGATCGCCTGCAGCGCGATGCACGATTCCGAGATCCAGTAAGTACGCGCAACCTGCAGTTGAGAGTGCTCGGTGGGCGAGCCACTGTGATCACGCCACTGTGGGACTCTGGTGTCCACGCTGTGGGCGCGACGGCGAGCCTTCCAGCGACGAAATCGTCGCAGGCAAGGGGTGAAGTGTCCCGGGCAGAACGCCCGATCGGCTTGCGAGGCCTACTCGAGCTCCGCGCCGAATTCGGCAGCCACCTCATCGATTGCCTCAGCAACAGCCTTGAGAAACTTGTTTTGGTCCGGCGAGGCGACCGCCGTCGGGATCGGTGCACCGCGCTCGTAAACGTCGTGGGAGATGATCCGCGCTCGATCGAAAGTCGAGCCGACACCCCGCTGCGCGTACGCCCGCTGCCACGCCAGCTGGACCTCATCCTTGAGTTGGCGCCTCGAAACCTCAATCAGCTTCTGCGTGACCGCATTTGCAAGCGCATCGAGGATCGCCTCTTGTTCGGCCTCGCTCGGCGGCTCGCCGACAGTCCACCGCACCGGCCGCTGCAGCATCAGGTAGATCTGGATCTGGAGCTGGAGGGTGAGGTCAGCGACCGGCATGAGGTTGTCGTACCCCTCCTGGTGCCACCCTTCCGCCAGGCGTCGGCTCATGGCCTTGATCCGCGCCCAGTGCTCCTTGGGCGCTTCGGGGTTGGGCTGCAAGCCGAGCAAGCCGAGCCAGCGATGCTGGAACGTCTTGGCCGCCTCGGTCACGGCGAGCGCAAGGTTCATTCGGTTGAACACTGGGCGGTTCTCACCGGTGTCAGCAGCGCGCTCGGGATGCGCCAGCAGATCGAGCAGCTCGCGGAGCTGGCGAATGGTGCGATGCGCGATCTTCCGCTTCGGATCCAGGCGCTCGTGGATGCCACCGACGAAGAACCGCGCCTTATCGATCCGGCGGCCCAGCACGCGCTCAGCCGCCGGCGTCAGCTCCTCGCCGATAGCCTTGAGGACGTTCTCCACAGACGCTAGGACGTGCTCCTCACGCAGGGGAAATGAGGGCAGGTTGTCGCCTTTGACCTGGTCGAAGTGCGTGAAGACGATGTGGAGCTTCGTCGCCGTCCCGGAGACGACCATCGCCTTGAGTGCGGCAACAGGCGCGGCCTGCATCGGCTGCGTCGCGTTGTCGACGAGCAGGACCGAGTCGAGGCGCTGCAACTTCTCCTGGACGTGCGTGGATAGCGAGCTGACCGACTTGGCGGTGTGACCCAGGCCCTCACCGTCGACGAGGACAAGTCGCACCGGTTTGTCCGACCACTTGGGCTGGAAAGGGCCACTGACCCGCAGCCCATTGACCAGCGGGGTGAGCAGGCGCCCGAACAGTGGCGCATAGTTGCTGGAGAATCGGGTCACCACCTTCATAAAGGCTGCGCGGTCGTTGGACTCCCACGACCAGGACACCGGCCAGCCCTGTCGGTTCCGCCTGAGTGCCCCAACGTCAAGCGCCGTGAACCGCTTCTCGATCTCGTCGATGAGTGCGTCGACGATCTGGTGGAACTCCTCTGACTGCCGCAGGTCGGTATCGAGGGCGTCCTCGATCAGCTCGTCCAGGAGGCGCTCATCGTCCTTTCCCTCTACAATCCCGGCCGCGATATCGTCGGCGTAGCGAACAACCATGTCCTTGACCGCTGCAACGCACTCCTGCAGTACTCGATCAGTCGCCGCAACGTCGATGTGGCCGTACTCCTCAGGATCGAGATCAACCTCCTCACCGTCGTTTTCGTCGTCGATCTCGTCGGGAAAGTCGTCATCTGCCAGGTCCTCGTCGTCAGCGGAATCGGCCGCGCCGCCCCGGCCGAGCACGTAACTGAAGCGAAACCGCTGGTCCTGGTGGTCGAGCAGATCAAGGGAAATCTTGGCGTCAAGCTTGTTCTGACGAGCCGAAAGTGCGGCGCGTGACACGTTCTCGGCGAGGTAGTCGATGATTTCGTCACGCGGGACGAAGGTCACGACGGCTCGGAAGGTATCCTCCTCCGTCATGATGAGCTCGGTGTCGGCCACCGTAGTCTTGGCTGTCGAAGTAGACGGGAAGCGCTCGGTCTTGGCATCGGTGCCGAGGATCTGTCGAACGAGGGTCGTCTTGCCTGCGCCAGTGGTGCCGAGGAGGAGCACGGTCCGGTAGCCGTCAGCGCTAGTAGGAAGCGGGATCCGCTCCTCGCGGACGGCCTCGAAGTCAAGCTGAGTGGCCACCAGTCCGTCGTAGAAGATCTCGATTACCCGAGCGTCGAAGCGGCCTTCGAGAGAGGTGCGCGCGCTCGGCCCCCACAACTCCGCGGTTCGCAGGATCTCGTTGAGCTGCTCCACGAGGCGCTCGGCCTCGCGCTCGTCGGAGGTACCAAGACCACGCCGAACCCGGCGCCCAGTGTTGCCGGTGCCAACGTCTAGGCGAGCTGGGTGTCGAAAGATGACCGACCAGGCTTCACGACCCTGATTGCGGCTCTTCGTGGCGGTGTAGAACGTCAAACTGCTGGCACTCACGGCGACTCCTACTCGTTGTTCCTACGGTGTACCGAGGCTGATGGTGCACTACCCGAGCGTGCGCTGTCAATCGTTCTCGGTACACCCATGGAACAACGGTTCGCAGGTCCACTGATCCCAACGCCAATGGCTCCGGTTGCGAGTGAGACCGGGCGACCCACCAACCCCTCCGCCCAGACGACGGACGTCGAGCGGCCCGACCCTGGCGTCGCACGAACTGGGCCGAACGCCCCTCGCAGGGGGATCCGCACCTTGCGGTGCCACGGATCAGCGAAGTCCTGGCCTCGGATCCAGCGATTGACCTCGGCGAGGTGGTCGGGTGGGAGCAGGAGCCCGCCGGGGGTGACCTGCTCGGCGAGGTGGACGACGTCGTCGGTTACGGATCGCGACGCCACTTCCCTTCTGTCGTGGTCGGGGCCGCGTCGCCACGCGTGGCTGCGTCGGTGTCGTGGACGGTGATTTCGTCGGGGTGAAGGAAGGCACGACATGGGTTTGGCCGGACTTCTTCCACCCGTCCCGCGAGGCAGTGCCGGCAGCAGGTCACGTTCGGGGTCGGTCAATCCCAGCGCCAAGGACGCGCGCGGCGGGGCGGACCGCCAGCGAATGCACGACCGTGCCGAGCGAAGGCGCTTGTCTCGCCCGCGCAGAAAGGTGGGGGCGAACCCCCGGCGTCCCCGGGGCGACACGCCTCAGGTTTGGGGCGACTCGAGTGGCCCGGCTCGACCGCCGCATCGCTGGCCCGGCGCGTCAGAACGCTGCCAAGAGGACCGCGTCGAGATCGAGACGCACACCGGGCGTGGTAGCCAGAAGCCGGAGGTCCTCTAGGATCGGCTTCGCTGTCAGCCCACCCTTGTAGCGTTCCGGGACGAGAAGGATCAGCCAGGAAACCTCTGGATACGCTCCCGCTGCAAGCACGGCGCGCAGAGCTCCATTGTTCGTCCGTGCCCGGCCCGCCTGGACGCTCAGGGCGATCCGGTGATCAGCGCTCAACAGATCCAACTCCGATGCTGCGAACGACCCGCCGGTCGTCACGCTGAGACCGTTAACGCGGGCAACGGGCGCGAGCGCCGCGATGAGGTCGAGACGCTTGAGTCCGTCGTCGGACCCGGCGACCCGTGCCAGCGCGGGCACCGCGTCGAGTACAGCTGCCGCGAGGTCGTCCACCTGTCTTGGCTTGTCATGCTCGATGCTGAACGGGATCCAGTGATTCACCTGCTCAGCTTCCCTGCGGACCAGCTTCGATGCGGGACTTTCCGCGCGTGTCCGTCAAGCTGGCTCCCGTTCGTGCCGATGATTGAGGCAGCCACTACTGGGGAGCGAGAACAGGGATGAGTGTCACGAGGAGTCGTTTGACCTTCCCCGCATTCAGATTCGAACGAGGTGGATTCCGAGTCCTTGTCGTGGCGGTCCCGCTCCGGGTGGTACCAGAGCTCCTTCCGGTTCCCGATCCCCTCCACAAGTTCCCAGGGAATCGCCGCGTCGACGGCGCACACGCTGAGGGGTTCGCGAGGTACTGGTCGGCGAACGAGCGATGGGCAACGCCTCCGCTGCTTCTCGACACCGCGATCCGGCTGAGCGACTCGTTCACGCTCGGCGCGACGGATGGCCCCGTCGAGTCAGGGATTCTCGAGTTCCCCGACGACTCGACCGACGTACTGGAAATCCTGGACGGACAGCACCGGATCTTGGGCTGGCACATCGCAGCGAAGACGGTCGACGCGGGCCTCGCGAGCGCTCGGCGGGCGAGGGAAAACGCGCACGTCCTCGGGGACGCCGCCGGGGCAGCGTCCGCAGCCACGAGGGTTGCCGACTTCGAGCGACTCGAGGTGAGGCTCGAACGAGAGTGCATCACCCTCGAGATTTACGAGGGGGTCACCCCCAACGAGCACCGCCAATTCTTCTCGGACATCGCCACGAACGCCAAGGGCATCACCAAGTCCCAGGTCGCCGCCTTCGACCAGCGGGACCTCGTGAACCGCATAGCAGCGGATCTCGCCAGCCGGCACCCCCTCGTAAGGGGTGCCGTCGACTTCGAGAAGGACAGGATGGCCGGAGCGAGTGAGAACTTTCTGTCGGCCAAGACCCTTGTGGATGTAATCCGCGCTGCCTCGATCGGGTTCGAGTCGCGCATCACCCAGAAGCGGGAAGCACTGCTCGACGGCGTCGACGTCGCTGCCGTGACAACCGCCTACCTTGACCTCCTCATCGACGAAGTCCCCGGCCTCGAAGCCGTTGCCGCTGGCGAGCTCTCCGTGGCCAATCTGCGGTCCCGGAGCCTCATCGCCTCGGCCACCGTTCTCCGCTGCCTCGCGGGAGCCTTCCGGTTGGTCGCAGTGGCGGGCATCAACGACCTGAAACCCCGTGTCGATGCGTCAGGCGAGGAGGACTTCCGGCGGCTGCTTCGCCAGCTGCATGGTTCCTGGGGATTCCCTCTCGATAGCCGGTGGCTTGCTTCCGGCTACTTCCCTCGGCAGGCGAGCAAAGCGCCGTCATCGCGAGCGCAGGACCTCAAGGGACTCACGGCAACGCTGGCAAGGTGGGCTCAGGACGGCGTCCCTCCGATCCGCTAGCTAGGGATTTCTGGGAGCTTTCGGGTCGTCAATCGCCGCCAGATCACGGTGAAGCTCGTCGTCTTGGATGCGTTCCCATACGAGCGCCCGCCCGCCGGGCGCGGCATCAACTGGAATGACCATCGAGACCAGCGGTGTGATGTCGCCGTGCGCCGCGGGTACTGAGGAGCTTGGCGCCGTGTCCCGCGTCACGGGATCCCACGCGAGGTACACAAGGACCACGCCGAGACTCATGCCACCCGCGGACGCGAGCTTGAGGATCTCGGCCTCGGCCTTTGGGCCGGAGGCCGCGATCAGCTCCGCAGGGAGGCGGTGCTTTCGATCACTTCCGGAAAAGTCGTAGCGATCGTCGCGACGGGTTCGCTTCACCAGGGGTGCGTGACCTATGACGCCATCGAGATCGCAACACCCGCCCTCACCGAGCTGCGGCCAGATGACTGCCCATGCGTCGACCCGATGATGCTTCGCTGCGTTCTCGAAGAAGCGCACCTGCGGACGAACCTGCTCAGTGACCGCACCGTGCCAGCGGAGACCCTTCTCCCCGAGCAGGTCGAGCACCACCGAGTTCTCGACGATCGCTACGCGGGCGTCGAAGAGGTTCTTGCCGTCGCTGAGCTTGACGGACTCGCCGGTGTGCGACAGGAGCCGCGACACTGCACCGACGTTGTGCTCCTTCTCGGCCGTGAATTTGCGGTCCGGGACCATGTAGAGGTCTCGTATCCGACCTCCGACGCCCTGCTCCACCAGTCGGGCATTCCACATCTTGTTCCGTGCGGTGAGCTTGACCGCAGGCAGGTGTTGACGGATCAAGGGCGGCACCGCTTGCGGCGTGAGAAGAGGCTTGCCGTCCTCGCCGAACCCTTCGTATTGGGCAAGCTCGGCACGCAGGGCTTCCTCGTCACGCAGGACACCCTCGAATGCCTGGTACAGGTCGTCAGGGATGAAGAGGCGGACGAGGTCCCGGTAGCCCCGGCGGAACCCGAACCAGCGACCTGCCTGCATCAACGTGTCGCCTTGGCCGGCGGCGCGCCGGTAGTACGACACGGTGAGGCCTTCCACTGTGAATCCTCGGCTCAATTTTGTCCCGCCGACAAGGATTCGCCACACCGGCTCGGCGTCGAAGTCCAGGCGCTTGGCATTCGCCTGCAGGTCTTTGTCCGAGTTCACCACGATGACCGGGTCACCGTCTGTTGCGATCCGAGTGTAGGCATCGCCGATGTAGGGCTTGAGGTCCTCGAACGACTCGGGCACGGGGCCGTCTCGCCGTACGTGGCACACGGGGCGGTAGTCCGCGTTCCACAACGACTCGAGCCGAGCGAGACCGTTCGGCGAAGTCGCAGGGTTCGCAGCCCAGACGTCGCGGACCCGTTCCGCTGTCTCTCGGTGCTCGGTCGTCTTCACCGACTCGTGCACGAGCATCGTGTGGTGCTTGCCTGCGTCCTCGTCGTGAGCGCGCCGATAGAGCTTGATCGCTCCGGACAACACGAAGGCGTCGATGGCGTCGCGCAACTCGGCGTTGAGATCGGCGGCGTCCACGTCGGGCTCGAGGTCTCGGACGAACGCCAGGCGATTCGACGTCTCGATCGTCTTCGGCTCGGCCGTCCAGTCGCGCTCGATGTCATGGAAGTCGGCAACGCCCATGTAGCCGGTGGGCCGGTGAAGCGTTACGAGGAAGTCGGACGGGAAAATATCCTGCTCATCGGTGGGATCGACGAAGACATTGGCAAACGGCGTGGCGGTATAGCCGACGTACTGAGCGCGCGGCGCCAGCGCGAGGATCTCGGAGATCGCCCGGTTGATCGCAGTTCGCTTCTTCGCATCCTTGGCCTTCGCCGCGGGACTGGTGGTGTCGAGAGAGGCGAGATCCGACTCATCGTCGATGATCAAGACGGGGAGTTCTCTGAGGGTCGTCGCGCCGACAGCCTTGAGGTCCGTGATGAGCTTCTTGAGCGTCGACGCGTTCTTCTTCACGATGGCAAGGTAGGCGTCGGCCGCAGCTAGGTTCGCCGGGTCGTTGAGTGGAGCCGACTTTTTCGGCCTGCTCGGGAAGCGGAGCTTGGTCAGCTCCTGCTTGAGCCGCTTGTAGTCGGCGCCCAGAGTCGTTGCGCGGACGATGCGCGGTACGCCATCGGTCGTCGCGATGTCAGGGTGCTGGACGAAGGATGCGCCGTCGTCCCACTCCGGGTCGCCCGCGTAGTCGAACTCCTTCAGCCAGGTCTCACCTGTCGTGTCGAGCCCGTACACAAGGTTCTCGCGCCCGACGAGCTCCTTGTCCAGGCGCCGCTGCGTTTGTGCGCGCAGCATCTCGACTGTCCCGGTGAGCACAATGACGAGCCGGTACCCAGCGTCAACCGCCTTCGAGATGACCCCCGTGAAGTTCGCGGTCTTCCCACTCTGCACGTAGCCGACGACCAGTCCGCGGGTCTTCTTCGCCTCAGGCCGCGTTGGGTCCGACAGGCGACGAACGACGTCATCGGTTGCGCTGTCAAGGGACTGGATGACGTCGGCACCCCAGCCCTTCTGGCGCAGGTAGTCCTCGTAGTGAGCCCAATAGAAGCTGGGCCGATCCACTTTGGCGGTCTCGTACCACGGCTCAAACTCCGTCGAGATGACGACCTCGTGATGCTCGACGACGGGGCACTTCTCGTCCAGAACAGACGAAAGCGCCTCTGAGAAGCCAAGCCGCTTGTAGGCAGCCCGCCTACGCTCGCCTGAATGGGGCGGCAGCGCAGATTCCCCGTCTAGCGCGGCCCACGGTGCGTCTGCCGCCGAGTCCCATGCGAGAAGCGCTCGATGGAGTCGGTGGACCACCGGGTCCTTCAGCGGCATGGAGTCGAGGTGCTGGACCAGTGCCTCTTCGCTGAGGATCTCGTCCCCGGCAAGGATGTTGACGGTGTCGACGAGGCGTCGAGGGCGGGCCTTGGCGTCCGCGTCAAGCAACATGGTCAGGTCGTGCTGCCACGTGGGTGCGCTCATTCGGTCTTCTCCTCGGGTATCTCGACGAATGCATCCATCGGCGACGGAGGTCCGGCGAAGTCGAGCTGCGTGACATCGACCCGGTAACTGACGTCGCGGACGAGGCTCGCACTGGGTACCACCTGGGCGATCCGCGCATCAGTAAGTGCGGGAAACGACAAGTCGATCAGATAGGCCCGCGGCTTGCTCCGCAGTGTCAGGTGGGCGTCATAGAGGTCCGCGTCCCGGTCGCGCCAACCGGCGCTGACCAGGAGCTCATTGACCCGCGGGAGCCTGTGACCGGATAAACCCCTCACCACCGCCACCAAGTCAATGAGGCTGCGGCCCGCATCCGGTGTCGTGGGGGTGAGTTGTATCGACACCAGCCAGAGGGGGACGCCCCGCAACGGTTCGAGCTGTTGAGTCCCGCTAATCATGTGCCGACGGTGCTCGCCCTTGGTGGACTTCACCTCGTAGTGAACGTCTGGCAGAGCGACGTCATGCTCCTCCTTGGCAGGTCCCATCCATGCAGGCACGATTAGTTCTGGGCTCAGTGTCCGCAGCAGGTGCTCGAGAACGAGTAGTTCTCCATACAGTCCGGTCTGCTGCTCGTCGCTCATGCCGCCGCGCGAGGCCAGCAACAACCGGTACGCCTCCAGTGCCTGGTAGGTGGCAACCGCCACGGCTTGGTTCTCCAGTTGAACGAGATCTGCGATTCGGGTCAGCAGGGAGTAGGCCTCGTGGAGCGAGTCGTCGACCTGGATACGGATTTCCCACCAGACGTCGCCGCCATCGGTGTAGGTAGCAAGCTCGATGCTGCGAAACCTCGCGAGGTCGGGTTCCGGCCCATCGGCGGGAACGCTCAGCGTCAGCGTGCCGTGGCTGGGGTCCAAATCGATGAAGCACTCAGGCACGCCATTGATCGGCAAGCGCGCTTGATTTCCGTCCGACCAGTAGCCGTCGAGCATCTCCAGGTCGGGGTGCCGCTCGGACGGATTGAAGCCTGCTGCGTTCATCACTTGGACTCTCCCCCGTTACGCCGGGACTTCTCTTCCTCGGCTGCTGCGCCCAGAACGGCCTGCCAGATCGAGGCTTCGTCACGCTTAGTGGAGCTGTACTGGACACCCGTGAAGTGGTCCTGCGCGAGGAGGAACATCAGGGCTTTTATCACTGGTGCATCGTTGAGGCCACGCTGGCCGGGTGAGAACAGATCCCGATAGCGGAGATTGAGCCAGAGCGTGCGTGCCTCTCGGTCGATCTCGAAGAAGTCCCCGGTGCCCAGCCGTTTCCACCGTACGTCGAAGGGCTCCTCGTCGGGGTGGTATTCGAGTTCCTCGGCGATCGCCCGGCGCACACCGTCAGCGAATCCGCGATCAGGCTTGACCACTGGCTTGCGTCGGTGAGTGCGCCTCTTGGACTCGACGACGACGCCTTCCGCCGCCGAGAGGTACTCCTCGAACGTGACGGCGTCGTTCGCGAGCCCAGAGGTGGCCTTCGCGAGCGCGTAGGACAACGTACTGCTGAACTGCGTGCCGTTCTTCTCGGGGTTCAGCTGAACGAGTTCGTCGAGTCCGTCGGAGTCGATGCTGACCCGTGCGAGACGCCGCAACGAATTTGCGTTCGCGACGTTGTTCCAGCCACCTGCTTGCAGGAGACGGTCGGCCCTGTAGACGTAGAAGCCTTGCGTCTCCTCGACGGCCTTCTGCTGCAGGCGGAAGGCTGTGTTGTTCTCGTATCGCGGTGGCCAAATGTGGCAGGTGACCGTGACCGTGGTGCCTGCGACCGCTGCGTGCAATTGCTTCGGGAAGCCCGGTCGGCCGCTCAGTGGATAGCCGAACGGGTCGATGGGTCGCACCGGCGTCGGCACGCCGATGTTGCCGTCGTCATCGACTTCGACGAGTTCCACGACGACGCGGTTCGCGGCCAGGATGCGATGGTAGACGAGGCCGAGGTGCTGCCTGACCCGGTGCTGAGCGTTCGAAAGCCACATGGCGCCCTCGACTCGCGACGCGCCGTGCACACCCTCCTTGAGCTCGGTCAGAGCAACGGCGGTGCCGTGAGCACCGTCGTCGAGTGCGTGACTCAGGGCTCGTTCGGCGGCTGCCGGGCTGAGCACATCGCACGAGTAGTCCCGCTGCATGTCCACCCTCTTGAGGCGTCGCCCGACGGGAGGACCGCCGTAACGACGGGACCACACTGTGAGGACGTTCGCGACGCCCAGGGCAGCTGCCTTGAGTCCTACGCCGAAGTGCCCGAGGTCACTCGCCGCGTAGTCTCGCCGGCCACCTAGGCGCATGGCCCGGTCGACATCGGTATTGTCCATGCCGTCGCCGTCATCCACGACGACGATGCCGGCCAGGTGTCCTTGACTGGTGATGAAGCGGATGCTGACGGTGGTCGCGCGGGCGTCGATGCTGTTGTCGACGAGGTCCGCCATGGCGGACTCGAGGGTGTGATGGGTGCCGAGGCTCTTGACGAAAGCTGGGTCTGGAGTGAGGACGATTCGGTCGACGACCTCGTCCCCTTGAGTCCCGCCCTCTAGTTCCGTCACGTCTCAGTACTCCACGTCGTCGAATCGGCTGACATCGAAACGTAGCGTTTCGCTGTTCTCGCGGACTGCACGCCGCGTCTGTTCCGAGAATCCGTCCGAGGTCTCCGCGCGGACCTCGAGGGTGACCTCGAATAGGTCGAGACCAGGCGCTTCGGCGAGCAACTTGAGGACCTCCCGCCCGACTTCGGCGAGCTTGCTCGCGATCTCGGCGGACGGGTCCTCGAGGAGAAAGCGTCCGGTGTATGCGCCGGCGGTGAGGACTCGGCGCGGCTCGTCGGCTAGTCCGCTCTCGCCCGCTCGACGGGTGGACCCGCGTGTACTTCCTGAACTCTCTGGCGTGCCATCGGCGGGATCCGGCATGATCTCGCGTGCGCGTCGAGCCCGCTCCTCCTTCTCACGGATCCGCTGCTGAGTCGCAAGATCCGGCCGGACGAGCAGGGTGGTGTCAAGAACTGGCCCGAAGTCCAGGTCCTCGAACGGCACAGCGAGCCCCGAGAACTCGCCGGTCGCCTCGTCGTAAGTCGTGGCCAGCGCGAACCCCTGCTGCACCCAACCCGCGTCGTGCAGGACGTCGGCGAGCATTCCAGTGAGGACGCGTCGGTCGCGCAACCGCGGCATGTACGTGTAGCGGGTGCAGTAGTCCCACAACTCCCCGACGGAGACGTAGCCGCGATTCCACCGGGCGCGGAGCTCGTTCCCGAGGTAGACGTGCAGTGCGGCCGGCGCGATCTGGGTCATGAGTGCGTCCTCGCGCACGAGCTTGGTGCCGACCCGTACGGCGAGGCGCTTCTCCGAGCCGTCGCACTTGACCTGACCGATCGTGAGCGCTTCGTCCGCCTTGAGCTGGACTCCGTGCAGCGCCCAGATCCAGGTGGCGACGATCTGATCGTCGATGGTGCGGCTGGTCTCCTCGGTGCGCTTGCGTGCCTGGTCGGCGCGTTGTTGCGTGAGGTCGAGTCCGGCGATGTCCTCCATGATCGACCGCCAGGCAAGGTGGCTGCGGACGGTTGACTCGAGGTCCCGCCATCTGGCGTCGTCCGCGGCGAGCGCGACGATCGTGTTGGGCCGGAGTCGAGGCGCCGTCCCACGGTGCTGGAGAAGGTCGAGAGCAAACTTCGCCGCGCGGCTGTCCTTGTCCTTGCCGTTGTGGCGGTACCCGGGCCGAAGCACCACGAGCCGCGCCCCCTCGTCGTCCGCCACATCACCGGTGGACTCGGGGCCGACGACCATCGAAGTGAACTCAGGCGTCGCACCGGACACCGATCGACGTAGCCGGCCGACCACCTCGTCCTCGACTCTCTCGGGCGTGACGTCGCGGGCACGCTCGGACGCGAGTCTGTTGAGAGACGGCTGGGTGTCGTACCAGTAGCGGTCCCCGTCGCGGAAGAGGTGGCTGGAGGTGTTGACCAATCCGTCGAGTGCAGAGGCGAAGTTGCCGACGACGTCCCCCGGCATCGCAACTCCGAGTGCGATCCGCTTGCGGTCGACGCCCTTGCGCGCAGCGTCGAGGGTCGGTGCGGAATCGAGGAACACCGCGCGTGCCACGCGAAGCGTCACCGAACGTCGGCCGAGCAGCGGACGCTCGACATCGACCTGGCGCGAGACGGCGTCTTCGCCGTCGATGTCCCGTTGGACGATCTCGGCCCAGCCCGGGTCGACGTACTGCACGACCTCGCTGCGAGCGCCGGCGGCGTCGAGCGGGACCGAGCCCGGCATGATCATCGGGGATGGGTCCTGCCGCGTCCAGAGTTGGTGGACCACGGTGCTCATGAGGCGCAGCACGCCGCGGGTGCGCTGGAAGCGCTCCAGGGTGGACCAGTCGTTGTAGAGCAGGTCCAGAAGCTCAGGGTGGATCGGGTAGGCGGCACGGATTCGGTTCTCGTACTCCCGCTCTGTGACGCCACCGGGGAACTCGTTGCCGTGGGAGCGGTAGAAGTCCGTGAACCTGCGGGCCGTGGCGTTGATCGCAGCGCTCGCCGCGTTGTCGGGTTCGCGGAACAGCCGGCGCCGCACGATCTCGTACGACTCGTCGCGCGAGGCTGGCGCCCACTGGTGGGCCACCCGGCGCACGATGTTGTCGAGCCGATGCAAAGCCTCGCGTCCATGGTCGCCGCCGATCTCCAGATCGGACGCGTGGATCTCGGCGGACTCCTCGGCGGGAGCGTCCCGACGGACGTCGCTCGCCGGGACGGACACGAGCAGCAGGGCGCCGGGAACGGAGGCGACGGCTTGGGTGAGGGCCTGGGCGAAGGTGAACTGGGTCTCGAAGTCGCCGGCAGGCAGGTCCGTGCGGCCGTAGAGTCCACGCGCGTAGGCGACCCACTCGTCGATGAGGATGATGGCGGGAGAGTAGGTGGTCAGGAGCGTGCGGAGCGCGGCCCCGGGGTTGGTGCCGGTTCGGTCCGCTTCGGCTACCAGGTCGTATCCGGCGCGGCCGCCGAGCTGCCAGGCGAGTTCGCCCCAGAACGTGTTGACGACGGTGCCATCGTCCTTGGTCACTGGCTGACCCGGAGCGATCTCGTTGCCCACGAGAGCGACGCGACGGACCGCGATCCCCGTGGGGTCGGCGCCTCGGAGGAGGTCCTGAACCTCCTGCGGATAGTCGGCGAGCGAGTGCCCGGCGAAGAGGTGCCAGACGGCGAGCATGGAGTGGGTCTTGCCGCCGCCGAACGTGGTCTGGAGGTTGATGACGGGTTGGGCGTTGGTATCGCCGGACACCCGCGCGGAGGCTCGGAGCAAGAGGTCCTTGAGCCCCTCCGTGAGGTAGGTGCGCCGGAAGAACTCGGCCGGCACGGCGTACTCGGCAGCGGTGCCCACCGGGTCGACGGCCACCCGGTAAAGGTCGGCCGCAAACTCCGAGGCTGCAAAGGAGCCGTTCTGTACATCGGGGTGCGGCGGGAGGACCTCGCGCCACGACGGAAGCTCCGCGTCGGCCGTCTCGGGGGTGTTCGAGGCCCGGGCGGCACGGCGGGTCTCGCTCTCATAGGTGCCACGCTGGAGATCGAGACGTCGGCTACGGACCCCGTCGGCCTCACGAGTAGCACCGATCGCTCGGAGCAGACGTTCGGCAGTGTCGAGCGCTCGGTAGGCGTCGTCGGCGCCGAAGGACTCGTTGTGCGCGACCTTGTTGCGGACGTCCACCAATTCGGCAGCAAGGTTGCGCTCCGCCCGAGAGAGTTGCCCGTCGAACGGGAAGCCGAACTCACCGAGCCGCTCGTTGATCACCCGGAGCTGGACCTGGAGATCGAGGGGGTTATAGGTGTCCGGGCGCGTCCGGCCGCGCGTTTCGTCCTTGAGCGACAGCAGCACTGTCCACGGATGCCCCTCGGGGACGAGCGGAGTGAGCACTCTGGCAACGAAGGGCTCCATGATCTCGGCGAGGACGTCGAGCCCGGCGCCCACCTGTTCTTTGTTGCTCAGAGCCACAGTGTGTCCCTCTCCGTTCGTGGTCGATCGGTCACAGGGAGCCGAGGTCGAGGTCGCCCTGGGACGATGCGTTGCCGACGCCTGCGGCCGCCGCAGAGAGAGCGACCCACTCGCTGCCGAGGACGTTGAAAAGTCCCGCGTCCTCACGGTCCTTGTGCTGGGCGAGCTCGTAAATGCGATAGGCAAGCATCTGGACGGACTCCAAGTCCACCCTCCTCCCGGCGGCGGCCATAAGCCGAGCGGCGGCGTCCAGCCCGTCTGTGCTGAGGGTGCGAGCGATGTGGCAGGTGACCTCCCACACGGAGATCCGGTCGTCGTGGACGGGGTCCCATCGCTGGGGGAGGTCAACCGGCCGAATGAGTCGGACGACACCCTCTCGTGCGACGAGAACCCCACCCGCCTCGAGGCGCTTCACCGGGACGTTGAGGGCGTTGGCCATGTTCTCGGCAGCACCGAAATCTGCCGGCTTCCAGCCGAACTGGGTGTACCAGCGCAAGCAGAATCTGCTGTCCGCGTCGAGGTCGCCGTCCTGCTCCGCGAGCACCTCATCGAGCGCCTGATTAATGAGTGCAAGCGCTGTGCGAACGGTCATCGGTGAGCCATCGGCCTCGACGACGCCTGCGTACCGCGAGAACACCGCCATCCCTGGGCCGATCGTTGCCTGGGCAAGGTCGACGGGGGCGATGGCGCCTTGTTGCATCTCCGCGAGGGCTCTCGGCAACTCGGCCTTGAGCGCCGAGAGGAATCCACGTCGATTGGTGGCTGCGGCGGTCTCATGACGTGTGCGGAGAGCTAGGACGATGGATGAAGCCAAGGCGTTCGAGTCCTTCGCGGTCATGCGCCCCTCGCCCTCGGTGCGCATGGGCCACGTTGCTGTAATTGCCCATCCCGCCCGGATCATTCCTTCCAAAATTGTGGACCATCCGGTTGAGGTATTTCCATCCACGGTCTGTTCCACTTGCTTGAACGCGTAGTAGACCGTGATTGGAAAGTCGTCGCTCGCCGATTTGCGGGCTAGAGAAAATACCTTCTCGAAGCCTTCTTCAAAGAAATTGGCTGCCGCAACCTTTGAACCATGTCGGTATGGGTTTGCGACTAGCTCTTCAGCTTTGGGGACAAGCAGGGTCGAGAGCAAGTCGGGGTAGACGTGACGCAGCGAGCGCCTTAGCCACACGTAGAAGAAGTCGGATAGGTCGGAGTAGCCGATGTTGTCGTAGTAAGGAGGGTCGGTCGAGACGACGAGACCCGAGTAGTTCCTCGATGCAGCGTCAGCCTGAAGGACCCGAGGTGATCCCATCGGAAGTCCAGCGATGACCTGCGATTCTTTGTCGATGATCGTTGCAAAACTCCCGCCGCTGAACCCAAGGATGTTGGATTCGGCGAAGTCCCAAGCCATGGGAATGGCCTGCCGTGCAAAGACCTCACGAAAGGCTCCGCGATCACTCATCCAGGTTGTTATTGCGGAGGTGGTGTTTGTTGTCTTGCTCATGCTCAGGCTGAGGTAGGTTGCGACGGCGTCTGCGTAAGCGAGGGCCGCGGTTCCACCATCGGCCAGGCGGGAGCCATCGGGTTGGCCCGCGGTAAGAGCGTCGGCGAGCACCTGCTCGCGCGCTTCGCCGATGAGATCGCTGAACGTGGTCAACGCCGTCAGTTGTCGGTTCGTAAAGAGATCCGAGAAATCAGTCATGCCGTAGATCGGCGCCTTGATATCGCGAGGGTAATAGCCAATGGAGCCGTCGACACTGTCGAGTGGCCGTTCGATCATCGCCGCCTTCGCGTGCTCATCTGATGGTGCGAGATACACCCGCTGGCGGCTCCCTTCGGCCACGACTGCCATCAGATCGACCCCGATCCGGCCCGAGCAACCCTCTACTCGGATGTACTTCAGTTCAACCGCCGTCCCGCACGCGATGCACAGAGCGCCCGTTCGACCGACCGTCCCGTCAGCGTCCTTGGTCGGTGCGCCGGTCGCGTTGTGTCCAATCGAGTACTCGACGCGCCTCCCTGATGTTGCGCTGGTGTCGGCAACGATCTCGGGCACGACGTAGGCCTCTTTGCCCTTCTTTTTTCCCAGCCACCACGACCGCACGAGTGGCATCCGAATTCCGCAAGCCGGGTTTGGGCACGTTACTGTCCGCGCCCAGATCCAGGCGATGACCGTCGCCTCGGACCCGTCGTAGAGCACGGCCTTCGGGTAGAGGTGCCCAATGCGCTCCTCGGCGCGGTCACGCATCCACGCTCCGTAGCGTCGGACGTCCTCGGCGAGACCGGTGGCGCGCGGCCACTCGCCCAGCTTCGAGTCCGCGGCGCGGGGGAACACCGGCGGGCGTTCGGCGAAGATCGGAGGGATTTCGATGAGCGCCTTGTTGATGAGGACTGCGACCGGGTTGAGGTCGCTCGCGTGCGCCTCAAGCCCGAGCCGCTGGGCCTCCAACGGGATGCTCCCGCCGCCAGCGAACGGGTCGAGGATCGCGGGCGGGTTTCCACCCGTGGACTTGAGAATTTCTTCGTGAGCTTCCCTAAGTAGGCGCTCATCGCCGATGTTCTCCCACTTGACGAGCCGCCGAATGATGCTGTGCAGGCGTTCGCGCTCGGCCTTCTGTTCGGCTTCCGTGGGGAACTGGTCCGGGTGGGACGACGGGTCGTCAACGAGCTGGGCGAAGAGCACGGCCCGCGCTGCGGCGAGCGGGCGTCGGGCCCACCACAGGTGCAACGTGGAGGGGTGACCGTGCCGGATCGACTTCTCGCGCGCGGACTCCCGGTTGATGTCGTCCAGGGGCAGCGAGACTTCGATCAGCTTCCGCGTCTGCGTCACCTGGTATGTCCTTCCCTGGCCCATGGGCCAGTTGCGTTCGTGATCGTTGTCAGGGTAGGTGCCGACGCGACTGTGCGACCGGCTCCCGTGGCGTGTTGGTCATGTCGGCGTGGCAGCAACGCGGAGTGGTGCGGCCGCGTACCGGCGCATCGCGCCGCGATCGCGGATGCTCGATCCAGCGAACCGTCCGAGGTGTCGCGGCATGCGGGCCCCGTTGGCAGTGTCTCCCGGTCGAATGGGCCGAGTGCGGGCTCGTGCACCCGCGCGAGGTAGGCCACGACGTCGTCGGCGATGTGTCCGACCTCGGCCTCCGGCGGTGCGCCTGCGGTCGCAAGGTTCACTGCCCGGGCGAAGTCGTTGACCCGGTCCGCCGAGACGGAGGTTTCCCGGCACGCGGGTGCGGCGACGTCGAGCAGTGCCTGGGCGAGCGACCTGCATCGGACGAACGGCCGGTGCAGGTAGGAGTTCGGCAGGTCCTGTCGGATGAAGGCGCGGATCACCGGCGCGAAGTCGGGGCCGTCGTCGGCGAACTCGGGCCCCGCGAGGCCTCGGCAGCCGTGGTCGGCGATGCGCCGCAGGACGAGCGCCGTGGAGCGATGAAGTGCTTCGAGACAGCCGACGAACTGGCCCGACGCGACGGCACCCTTGGCCGACGCCTGCATAGCTTCGAGGTACGGGAGGAGCTGGCCGTCCCAGCGGAGGGCGGACTCAAACGCTCGACGTCGCTCGCCCGTGAGGCGGATGAACGTGTAGACGAGGTCAGCCGGCTCGGACCCGACGCGGGCATCGTTCGAGTTCTGTGCAGTCTCACGTGCTAACGATGTGAGACCGGCGTTGACCGTCCACTGGTTGGCGTTGCCAAAATTCGCACATGCAGGGCTCTGCGGCTCCCAGTCCCACCTCAACACAACCGCTTGCCCCCCCTGCCCGACGCCTCTCGTCCGGGGAAGGCTATCTGGAAACGCCGACACGCCCCGTCACCTGCGGTTATCGGCGGTCCACCACAGCGCGCCACATGGCCTCGACGGCGTCCGCAGCTTCGACGGGATCGGCGTGCTCCCAGAACCGAAGGACGGTCCAGTCTGCCGATGTCAGGCGCTCGTCGGTCTCGCGGTCGCGGGCGACGTTCCTCGCCAACTTCTCACACCACCAATCCGCATTGCTCGCGGGGTGAGTGGCGTGCTCCGGGCACGAGTGCCAGAAGCAACCGTCCACGAAGACCGCGATGCGGGCACGCGAGAACACGATGTCAGCACGCCGGCGGGGCAGTCCGGGCAAAGCGCGGTCCACCCCGAAGCGCAGGCCGCGGCGATGGAGCTCACGGCGCAGGCGAAGCTCCGGCGCCGTGTCCCGGCGCCGCTGGCGCGACATCCGTGCGGATACACCGACGGTGCTTGGCCGCATGGTCATCGATCCCTTGTCCTTCCCGTCGACTATGGTCCGCCTGTCCAGTGTCCTCCAGCGGCCTCGTGCCGGCGCGCCTCAGGTGAGGTGTCAGGAGCAGCACGTACCGTTCCGTCTCATGGGCACCCCTCGTCGTACTCCGCAGGTAGTCGCGCTCGACGCGGCCGAAGCATCACCTGCCGCGCCGGCGATGACCGTCCTCGACCTCTTTGCCGGGGCAGGAGGCCTCTCGGCTGGCCTGAACGCTGGCGGCTCATTCTCGACGGTTCGGGCTGTCGAGATGGATGTCGCTGCTGCCGCGACCTACGCGCAGAACCACGGCAAGGACAAGGTCTACGTCGGCCCGATCCAGGACTGGCTCCTGGACTCGACAGTCCCCGAGGTTGACGTCATCATCGGAGGTCCGCCCTGCCAAGGCTTCTCGACCCTCGGCAAGCAGGACGTCGAGGACGACCGAAACGCCCTCTGGCTCGAGTACGCACGGACGATCACCAAAGCCAAGCCTCGCTACTTCGTCGTTGAAAATGTCGCGGCGTTCATGAAGTCCCCGCAGTTCGCGCAGTTCCAGGAGGCCATCGAGCCTGGGGGCATCCTCGAGGACTACACGTTCCGGGCCGAGGTCCTCAACGCCGCCGACTACGGCGCCTACCAGGCACGTAAGCGTGCGGTGCTGATCGGGCACCGGCGCGACTTACCAGCGCCGAACTGGCCGAAGGCGACACATCGAGGTGACCACCTCACCGTGCGCAAGGCTCTTCGCGGAGTCGCCCACGAGTGGGACTCGGTGGAGTTGCCCGAGCGCCGCGTCATGTTCGAGGGTTTCGACCTTCCGGGTGCCTTCCGCACGACCGAACTCCATCTGGGTCGGAACTACTCGCCCGTCTCGCTCGAGCGCTTCCGTCATATCCCCGAGGGCGGGAACCGCTTTGACATCCCGTACGGCCTGCTTGCGCCGTGCTGGCGCAAGCACCATTCGGGGTCAGCGGACGTGATGGGTCGACTCCACTGGGATGCGCCGTCGGTGACCGTCCGAACGGAGTTCTTCAAGCCGGAGAAGGGTCGCTACCTGCACCCCGAGGCCGACCGAGCGATCACGCACCTGGAGGCCGCGCTGCTACAGGGGTTCCCGCGCGACTACCTCTGGGTGGGGTCGAAGACATCCATCGCGCGACAGATCGGTAACGCTGTGCCGATACCGCTGGGCCGCGCGATCGGGCAGGTCCTGGCGGAGGCCGCAGGACAGGCGCTGGTTCCGACGGGTAGTGCGGCACCTGCCTGATTAGAGGTCGTCACACACATCTTCGCCCAGCGGAGACCGCCTGCTGCTCCGGGCGCGAGTGTGACTGTCGAGTGCGCCCATTCTCGGCCGGAGCCGACCGGAAGACGTTCCGGCACAGGCGGACTGGCGAGGAGTTCCGTCGATCCATCGAGCTGCACCGATGTCCATGTTCGTCCAGGGCGTACTTAGGCCATCCGTTAGGCAACCCGGACGCAAGAAGGGCCGGTCCGCTTGCGCGTCCCGGCCCTCTGACCTGCTGTTATACCGTCGGGCTGACAGGATTTGAACCTGCGACCCCCTGCAGAGATCCCTCCAGTTTCGGGCGGGACCGACTGCAACCGAGCGTGTCCGAAAAGGACCGATGACCTGCACGTTCGTTGATGATGGCTATCCGAGCGAGTACGAGGGAGTCCGCTCGGGACCGAGGGTTTTTCCCCCGTTAACGCCCCGTGACTTCTCCCCCACTGGATCGCCCGAAGCTCAGCGTGAGCCGCCAAAGGCCTGCCGAGCGGACAAGAGACTCTCGGACGAATTCTAGCGACCAGCTGGGATCGCCGCGAAGGCCCCGTCATGACTTGAGACATGAACCGTCTGGGCTGCCCCCACTGCACTCTCCGCTTCCAACGTTCTCGCCCGCCAATGTACGAAAGGGAGGGTGCAAGCCCGGCACCCCTTCGGCGCGGGCAAGCGCGCAGGTCTGGGCGTGAGGTGCCCCGTGCTAGACGGTGCGGGCTCAAGGCAGCACGACGTCGGCTCGCCACTGTTCAGTCCAGCAGGATGGAGCGCTGCGAGCTGATCGGATCCGTCGCCGCTCCGCTTGTCGTGGTGAACTGGCGCACATGACGGCACCACTGATCATCGACCAGGGTTCGGCCTCACTCCAGGTCACCGACGCAGACCTACGCGCGTGGGCGTCCGGGCGGCGGGTGTTCGTCTCCAGCCTCATCACCGACATGCCCGCGGAGCGGGCCGCCGTGCGTGCCGCAATCGTGAGCGTCGGCGCCACAACGGTGATGTTCGAGGACGACCTCGGCGCTCAAGATGTACCCGCCGACCGCGCCTACCTCGCCGGCGTGCACAGCTCGCAGGTGTACATCGGGCTGTGGGGCGAGCGGTACGGGGTGCGGATGCCCGATGGGTACTCAGCAACGCACGCCGAGTTCCTCGAGGCCGAAAGATACGGCCTACGTCTGTGCCTGTTTGTCCATGCCGAAGGAACCGCGGAGATGGACGGCGGGCAGCGAGACCTGATCGCCAGTGCCCGCAACTCCTACACGACCAGCGGCTGGACCGATCCGGCGGACCTAACCGAGAGAGTGAAGCGACGGCTGCGGGACCTGGCCGCGCAGGAGCTTTCGCCCTGGGTGCGCGTGGGGCGCACGGTCTTTAGGGCCAGGCAGATTGACTACGACGGCCGCTCCATCACCGTGGCCGCCGACGTGCGCAGCAAGGCCGTCCACGCCGAGCTTGACCGGCTCCGCGAGCACCGCTCCGGAGATCTGCCCTTCGCCGCCCCGCATCTCGCGCGACGGGTCCAGGTCGCTGGCTTGGGGAGCCGTACCGTCTCCAGCGCCACCCATCAAGAATCGCTGACCCTGACGGTCCAGGAGCAGCATGGCGTGTCGATGCGCTTCAGCATGAACGGCATGTCAGCGGACGACATCGCACGCCAGACGCTCGAAGATGGCCTCTTCGGGACAGCCACTTCGCGTGAACCGCACTTCCTGCCGGACCCGGTCGACCCCCTCGAGCCGATCCGAGGTCTGGGACTCGACGACACAATCGCGCGGCCCGTCGCGCAACTTCTCATCACCGAGCACCTCCTCACCACCGGGGCTGCGTCGACCGTCGATGCATTCATCCTTGGGCCCGAACGGCAGGGCCGGCGCAACCTCCGTGTCACGTGGTCTCCAGAAAGCCCCTACTTAGATGCACCGGATCCACACCCGATGACCGTCGAGGGGACGATCTCCGGCATCTGACCGGGTCCCCTCGCCAGCGCGCTAGTCCCGCCCGGCCAATGTCACCATGGCTTCCCAACCGACCAACGGCTCGCGCGCTGACCGCGCTCGAGTGGCACGGCGCCGAAACGTCCCGCCAGCGACTTGGGTGGCGGTGTTCGGCGGCCGGGCAGCACGACCATGTCTGGACAGGTCGATGAGCGATCGCCCGCAGTCGACGGCGCGAGTCGTGTGGAATGGAGGGGGATGCCGCCCACCGCACGCCTGCGCCAGAGGTTGCGATTGCTGACCGCCAACGACTTCGACGACAACCGGCAGGCGTCAACCGGCCGGGTAGAACTCCAGTCCATCTGCGATGCGCTCCAGCAAGACGGCACTGTGGTCGAATGCGCCGACGACTTGTTCGATCTGATGGAGCGGCTTGATCACGTGGACCTGGGATCGCCAGGTCCGCTCGTCCACGCCCTCGAAGCGACAAGCCCGGCCTACGAGTTGCTGCTGAAGGCTTCCCTGCGGCGCAAGCCCGGGCCACTTTCAGTGTGGATGGTCAACCGGATCCTCAACGCGGATCGGCCCGAGCGCGCTGAGTGGCTGCAGGAATTGACTATGGCGGCCGATCATCCGCGGGCTTCACAACAGACCCGGCGAGACGCACTGGAGTACTTGCGCCACCAGGCTCAGAGCGGACGCGGTGATGGTGTCATCTCAAAGTACCCGGACCTGCTCACTGAACCTCCCGACCCGCTTGGCTCCGCCGAGTCGGGCGAGGCCCAATGCGATTAATTCGCAAACCCTGACCGCCGCGGCTTGGACTCCCTGTCGTCGTGAGTCGCCGAGTGCGGCCTGACCTCCTCGCCAGGTTTTGAAGTTCAGGGGCGATCCCGCACCAGCTGCCACGGCCCCACCCGTCACACAGCGGTCGTTAAGCATCGCGCGAACGGCCGGTCGTCCAGGTGCACGAGCGCTCCACCAACACGGGGAGCGTGCACTCCCCCGCTCAACGGTTGCGAAAGCGGACGGGGTAGTTCTCGCCCGCCAAGGTGCAATAGGGAGGGTGCAAGCGCGGGACACGCAACCCGGTCCGCGAGGCGCGCAACCTCTTCGTCCACGTCAGCGCAACTCCCGTGTCCCGAAACCATCAGGATCGTATCGGCGCGCGAACCCAGCCCGACGAGCCCGAACTCACTGCCCAGCAACAGCATGTCCTCGACCTCCTCGGCCTGCAGCACAGGGCCTACACAGCCCGCGAAATCAACGAGATAGACCGTGCGAGATGTGCGGAATGTCAGCCCGAACCGCCTCTACTCGCGGGTCTGGCTCAGAGCACAGATCGTTGGTCCGCCGCACATCTCGGACCGGTGCGTCCGGGCCGACCGTCCTCGTGGCGTCGTACTTCGGTCGTAGGCTATTGCTGATGCATCGTCGACTTTGGCGTGTGCTTGGACAGGGCAGGAGTTGGCATGGCCGAACCAGCCGTCGACGCACGTTCCGTTTTTGTTGTGCACGGATGCAACGAGGCGCTCCGCAGGGCAATGTTTGACTTCCTGCGCAGCATCAATCTTTCCCCGATGGAGTGGAGTCACGCCCTGCAACTCACTGGCGAAGGTTCTCCCTATATCGGCCAGGTGCTTGACGCCGCGCTCTCCAGTGCGGCCGCCATCGTCGTCCTGATGACGCCGGATGAGATCGCCTATCTTCAGCCGCAGTTCGGCCACGGTGACAGCGATCCTGAGACGAAGCCCGCAGCCCAGGCGCGCCCGAATGTGCTCTTCGAGGCTGGCATGGCGCTCGGCCGCGACCCGCGCCGCACGGTGCTCGTCGAGGTTGGTCGGGTCCGCCCATTCAGTGATGTAGCGGGACGGCACGCTGTTCGGCTCTCCAACGATGTCGCCCATCGTCAGGAACTTGCCACCCGCCTCGAAACGGCTGGCTGCGAGGTAGACCTAAAGGGCACGGACTGGCACACGACCGGCGACTTCACAGCGCCGTCGCCGCCTGGCGAGAGACTGCCGCTCGGCCGCCGGCTGCCATCCAATACGACCACCCGTAAGGCCATCGACTTCGACCTGAAGTATTTCGACAGGGGCGGGAACCGGATCGGCAAGCTGCAGATCGTCAATCGCGGCACCGAGACGGCGTTCGACGTCGACGTCGCGCTGCCGGGCGATGCCTCCTTGCAGCTGAACGACTTCAAGCCGATCGCGAAGATCCCGGGCGGCGGACGTTCAGTCACGATCGACGTGATCAGTTACCGCCACACGTTCGGCGGTGCTGAGAAGGTGGACGTGTTCGATGTCGGCCTCAGCGCGCGAAGCGAAGCAGGCGAGAGCGTCATCCAGGAGGTCTTCCTGGACACCAACGGGTGAGGAGATCGAGCGAGTGAACGATGAGATTCGAGTCCCCGTGAGTCTGCCGCTGGATTCCGACGGCTTCCTCCGCCGCGAATGCCCCACCTGCGAGCGCGAGTTCAAGTGGTTCAACCAAGAGGAAGGCGACGCCGACGCCGTCAATCAGTACTTCTGCCCGCTCTGCGGCGTCGCCTCACCTACGGACTCGTGGTGGACCACCGCCCAGCTCGAGTATGTGCAGGGCGTCAGCGGACCAGCGATCGACCAGTTCGCGCAGGACATTCTTGCCGACGCCTTTAAGGGGATGAGTTTCAAGCCGAACCGCTCATTCTCGTTCGGCATCGAGGCACCGGACGCCCTCGCGGAGCCGGACGACATGATGATCGTCGAGCCGCCCTGCCATCCGAGTGAACCGATCAAGGTCCCCGAGGAGGACGCGGCCCGCGTGTACTGCCTGATCTGCGGCACGCTATTCAGCACCTGACTACGGAGGCCTTGGGCTGCGCGGATAGCCGTCCGTCACTTGGGATGCTTTCCTTCTTCGACGGAGACTCGCCGCTGATCGACGGATCCTTCGCGATCGACGACCTGGCTGTCCTGTGGCCCAAGAAGCTTCCGAGCAACTCATCAGTCCGGGCCACTTGATGTCGGCGCCGTGGAGCACCTGCACCGCGTTCCGCTCGCCGACGCCTTCCTCCCGGCTAAGAGAAGTACCGACACGAGGGGTCGCCGCACGCACAGACGTTGTCATACAGATCCTCCGTGACGGCGGCCCACGGTCCGCATGGCAGGTCCACGATGGGCGACATGCCCTCGCCCGAAAGCTTTCAGCCGTAGACGGTTGGCCGACTGCGCGCGGAACTTGTGGGCTTGAAATGACTCGATGCCCGTGGCGGTCTACGTCGAGGACCATGCGGACCGTGCCGTCCTCATCCGCCAGTCGCTGGTCGGTGCCGGATACGGACCAGGAATTGACCCCTCCGATGTGCCCGCCGATGAGTTCCCCTTGGTTGCTCGCCAGAGCGGACCCGCCTGTTGATTAGCTCGCCGCCGCCGAGCGCGCCGATGGAACTTGAGCAGGCCCGACATCCACTGAATCGGCGTACCCGGCACTCGGCTCCGCCAACAGCCAGCGGTTGACGACCTCAACGTGGGCAGTGTGCAAGTTCACGCTCGGGAGATGCATCTAGCGACGGGCACGTTCTCGCCCGCCAATGTGCGATAGGGAGGGTGCAGGCGCGTGGCGCGCTGGCGGCGCCAGGCGGTCTGTGTTCCGCGGCGCGGCTGCAACCGGCTTACCGTGCCGGGGCCAACCCAATGAGCAGCGCCGCCGAGGTCACGTAGCAGCGAGGGCATGGTTCGATTCACGATCTGAGCCTTGTATCGATGCCGCCAGTCCACACTGTCTCGTTCCATGCGGCATCGACCTTGAAGTTGGGGTCCGCCCGCCGGCGCTTCGCAGTTGCACCCGTGCTCTTTCGCAAACGGAGCGGGAGGAGCATGATCGGTTCCATGGGCGATGACCCGGGAGTAGGCCACAAGCACGATGAGGTCTTGTGCCCACAGGCAACGATCGTGCCGTTTACCCGAGCTCTGCAGTCAACATGAGCAGCTTCGACGGTTGGACTCGTGGCCCAGTTGAGGCGCCCCCGATCGTTCTTTGTTGCGCTGAGTGCGGGCACAGGGTCAACTATCTCGGATTTCCGACTAGGCCAGTTTTATGCTACGGCGGACACCCCGATAGTGCGCCACTTCGCAAGCACGCTAAGTCGGCGATGTCGAGATTTGAACCGAATGATCCAGCGATCCCGGCTAAGCCGGCGACTTAAGGTTTAGAAACCGTGTCCCTGACGTCAATCGCAGGCAGTGGTGGCAAAGCGCTTGGAGATCGATTCAACCTCGTCAACGTCGTGCCACCCGCAGTCTTCGGCGCCTTCGTAATCGGCCTCGTAAGATCGGGCGCTTACACCGGCTCGTTTCAACCAAGACTAGCTATTCCGAACCTCAAAGAAATCACGACTGGAGGCGCGGTGCTGTTCGCCTTCGCGGTCTTGCTAATAGGTGTGGTGCTGGCACCATTTCAGGTTGCAGTGGTGCGCCTTCTAGAGGGCTATTGGGGCAGCGGCCGTCTGGCCAGACGCCTTAGCGATATCGGCGTTGAATTGCAACGTCGTCGGCTCGCAGCTGCGGACGATGCGATGCGTATCGCTGGCGCTGAACTTCTGTCTCTCAACGCCGATCAAAGCGCGAGTCTATCTGAGCAGTTCGAGCGCAGGAAGAGAAGCGTCCGGATAGTGGCTAACGCCGAACGAGCAAACAGAACAGCTGGCCATATGCCTCTTGCGGAACGCCTCCTCCCTACCTCGCTCGGCAATAATCTTCGAGCTTCTGAAGACAGTGCCGGGCAACAATACGGCTTAACGACAAATGTCGTCTATCCGCGCCTACGAAACTTTCTTTCACCGCGGCTCGACGGAGCGCTAGGCAACATGTTGACGCAACTAGACACCGCATCGGCTCTTTGTGTCTCGTTCTTGATGTCCGCCGTCGCGTCGACTCCGCTGCTCGCTTATGGGTGGTGGGCACTGACGCCTTTACTCTGTCTGCTGCTAGCGGCACTCGCTTACCAGGGCGCGCAAACGGCGGCAAGTTTCCACGGAGATCTGCTCGCGACAGCGTTCGACCTTCACAGATTTGATCTCATGACTGGACTTCATCTTGACCTTCCAACTGATCCGGCCCGTGAAAAAGAAGACAACATCAAGTTGTCGAGCTTTCTGGCGCTGCGTCGGACTCAGAACAGCGGCAACGCCTTTCCTTTTGACTATTCCCATGCACCAACTGCGCAGGACCCAGTATTAGCTATCCCGGTCGAAGAGCACGTTGCCCCGGATCAGGCACAAGGCACGCCGGACGGTCCGGGCGCGGTCGCGCACGATGGCGACTTGGGAGAAGCCTGATTGGTCGGTTAATGACGCGTCTTCCCCGACTTCCCCGGCCCGGGCGCGGATGCCTCGCCCGGCGCTTGAGCCTGCGTCATGCGGAGGCGAGCTCCCGGATGGGGCTCAGTTCTCCCATCACTTCAAGAAGAACCTGAACGACGAAAGGCAACGACGCCGCAAAGTCCTAGAACGTGAACAATGATTGGAGGGTCGGCATCCGTGGCTTGAGCAGGGGCGTCGTCCTCGACCCTTACTCCCCATCCCGCGATCGGGCCAGATGTGACCAGTGGCCATTCTGACGGAATAAGTATGGTCAGACGAGAAATGGCCAGAGTGAGGTTCAGTTCGGTCTCACCACTGAGGAATGCCTGCGTCATATCAATAGTTGCCGACCCCGCTACCACACTTGCCGACAATCGCGGCGTCAGCGGGCCAGTCCATGCAACCGGCCTGGCGGTCCAAAACCAACAGTTCATCGCGTATGGACCATTCGATACCTGACTCGTCTCGCGTGCAATGCCGGAGAGAAGAACCGCAGCGGCAATTAGTACCAGCGGCAAGAGAAGTTCGCGAATCGGCAACCAGGCCTCGGCTTGCCAAGCGACGACTACTGCAGCGACACCCAGCAGAAGCAGCGGACCTCGCCCAGCACCGGATGGCACTGCTGCGCGCAAGGCCCCCAGCACCGCCCAGGCAGCGATCGAACCTGCCACGAAAAGTGGAAGACGGGCCGGTAGTTCCAGGTTGTCGATCGCAGTGCTCGACAGAGTTCCCGCGACGAAGATGACGACCAGCGACGCTGCCACCCGCCTCTTCGTCATCTGAAGTTCCTCTCGTCGGCGCGAGAGCAATTCAACTGGAACATCGCGGACATCACTTCGAACACGCCGAGACCAACGCCTGTTGTTGAGCGACACCGTGGGTGACCACGTGGGGGTGGGTCGGCGTCACTGAGGGTGATCATGCGTTTTGGGCGGCCCGCCGGGGTTGCCCTTTTTTGTTGGCGACGAGAGCGTGATGACGTCCATCGAAGCGCAACGGCCCTCCCTCAATCCTTGGCCGGATGGGAGGACCGTCGCTTGGT
>NZ_DATCNW010000473.1:0-9587 GCF_036565025.1 Pengzhenrongella sp. | reverse complement strand
TCACCTGCTCAAGACGCACGCCGGCTGGACGTACGACCGCGCCGACAACGGCACGATCACCTGGACCACGCCCACCGGGCACACCTATGCCTACAACTCCCCGTTGCCGCCCGGACACGAGCACCTGCCGCAGGTCGAACCAGGGCTCGGGCTCGGGCTCGGGCTCGACCAGGAACCCAAGGCCGCGCCCAAGGTGAAGCCGAAGCAGAAATCGGAAGCGGACGACCCGCCGCCGTTCTGATAAAGGCTCGGCAGCGAGGCTTGATCGGCCGACGTTCGACCGCAAGGGATCCGACGTCGAACCCCGCCGGCCAGAGCTCGAAGCGGTATCACTGGCCGGACGTCGAACCTTACGGCCCGGGGCGAGAGCTCGAAGCGGTATCGCTGGCCGGACATCGAACCCTGCCGGCCGGGGCCAGAGCTCGGAGCGGTGTCGCTGGTCGCCCGGAAGGGACAGATCGGCCCCCGGAAGTGCGGGATCCCCCTACGAGATCGGATCTGCGACGAGGTGGGAGCGGGCGGTGTACACCGTGAGGGGCGCACTGGTCGTCCTGGTTGTTGCGGTGCCGGTGATGGGGATCCAGTTCGTGAATCCGTCGACGAGGAACTCCCCGCTCCACTGCGTCTCCAGCCCGATGCGGTTGACACCCGCGGCGCGGTAGGTGTGGGTGATCGTCTGGTTCGGGTACGGCGTGCCTGGGTCGGTGGTGCTCAGCGGCTCGCTGTGGTCACCGAACGTCCAGGTGAACCGGGCGGGGGTGGCGCGCACGGTGACCCCGACGCCGAGGACCGTCGTGCGCAGGGTCTGCGAAGCGTCGGCGGTGTAGACGATGTTCGGCATGTTCGCGAGCGTCCAGCCGTTCGGCGGCTGGATGTTCACAACCGAGGGAGCAAGGGGGAGTCGCTGGAAGTCGACCGCGGTCACGCTCGGAAAGCCGGGTTGACCGGGGCAGCTGGCACTGTCACTGCTCAGCCCCCACTGGGCCCAGCCTCCGGGCGCCTTGGCGTTGCGGTTCCGGTGCCAGACAAAGGGCAGACCGTGCTCGCCCGATGGACAGTCCAGGACTGCGACGAGAGGAGCGCCGTTGAGACAGTCCCACGCGTTGGGAGCGCCGGGCGCAGTGCCGGGGCAATTCTGGCTGCGCTGGTACTCCACGTTCGAATCTCTTGAGCGCCAGCCTGCGGAAGGGTCGCCCGGCCCAGCGTTACCGCTGCCGTTGAGACGCATCCCGTCTTGGTCGGCTACACCGTCGATTTTGGGCACTGCTGAGGCGCTCGTTGCGCACGCGCAGACGAGAATTAGTCCTAAGAATCCAACCAGCGACCGCCTCATCGCGCTGCCTTACCTCTCGTGTTGGCTCCGTTGATTACCCATCTGCCATCGAGCCACACGAGATCTATCTGAGCGAGCGTCTCGCCGCCGCTGGTCGAGTCGACGATGCCGCCTTCGGCAGAAATGTCGCGCGACGCGTCCTGAGTCAACTCGAGGTCAACCGGAAAGATTCCAGTTGCTGCTTCCTGCGGGTAAGCCCTTTTTCCGGTGACAATGATTTGTCCGCCTTCCGATCGCCTTCCTTTCTCGCGCATTTTTACTACGTCCTTGGATACGCTTGCACAGAATCTGCAGTTCGGGCCACTCATCGCCTTCCAGTCCGCGAGGTCGCCTGAGCCGTAGACGTAGGGGTACAGCGCGATGAAGTAGATCGCCGCAGCCGTCGCGCCCTCGGTGTCCGTGCGACTCATGGCCGCCGGCCGCTCTGGACGCGGAGGCAGCGCGACCGTGGGGGAGGGGCTCGCTGACGGCGTCGTCGGGCTGGCGGGGAACACGGTGCCGTGGCCGCTCGGGGACGTGGGTGCTGGATCGGGGGTCCCGGAGCATCCCGCGATCGCGAGCATCAACCCCACACTCACGACCGCGCCCCGCGTCCCGACCTTCCGCAATCGGTCGCTCGCGCGTTCCACGGTCAGACTGAGGTGCCCCCTGCGCTCCGCCATGGCGCGACGCTAGCGAGGATCGGCCCGCTCAAACCCGAAATCGCGCGCCTGTGGACAACGCGAACCAGACCGAAAGCGCAGGGCCGCGGCCCCACGAGCACTGGTGGCGCCAACGGACGACGAGCGCTCCCGCTGAGACCCCGCCCTCAGGTCGCCGCTTCCCAGTCCCCGCCGGGCTCGCGCCGGTACACCGCCGCGGCCACGCTCTCGCGCCCGTCCGCGACCTTGGCGTTCCACGCAGCCACCATGTCGCGCACCCGCGCCTCGCCGTCGGGCACGCCGAACCGACCGAGGCTCGGGAATCCCGGCGCCCACTCCACCGCGAGCAGTGCGAGCAGCGCGCTCGCCGCGGCTCGCAGCCGTGCGCGCTCGTCGTAGTCGGCGTGGGTCAGGGCGGCGGAGGCGACGTCGGCGTGACCGCCGAGCAGGGCATCCATCGCCGACGCGCCCCGCGAGCGCGCGGAACTGCGGAGCAGGGGCATGTCCGGATGGGCTACCGCGAGCAGGGCCTCGTACTTGACCTCGGCGCGGTGCAGGCGCAGGTGCTCGTCGAGCGACCATCCCGGGCCGTTCGTCAAGGTCACGCCGCACGCGCAGTCGAGCTCGTTCACCTCACCGGGCAGGGTGCGCACGACTCCGGCGGTGTGGTGCTCGGCGCGCACCTGCGCTCCGACGCGACGGATTCCGGCGCTCACCGGCTCGACCTCGACCACGCGTTGCTCCCGTTCGCTCGACTGCCGGGCCATCTTGCCGCATCACCCGGCCCGGCCGACGTCGGGCGCTCCGGCGTGCCTAGAGTTGGCAGATCGGACCGGCGCGCGGGGGCGACGCATGACGGACTACGGGCACGAGCTGCTTTTCGGTTCCTTCCTCACACCGTCGGCGGACTGTCCCGCCGACGTGCTCGCCCTCGCGCAGCTCTCCGAGCAGCTCGGCCTCGACCTGGTCACGGTGCAGGACCACCCGTACCAGGCGAGGTTCCTCGAGACCTGGACGCTCCTGTCGGTCATCGCCGGCCAGACGTCCACGGTGCGCGTCGTGCCGAACGTGACGAACCTGCCGCTGCGACCGCCGGCGGTGCTGGCCCGCGCCGCCGCGAGCCTGGACCTGCTGTCCGGGGGCCGCGTCGAGCTCGGGATCGGGGCGGGCGCGTTCTGGGACGCGATCGTCGCGATGGGCGGTCCGCGCCGTACCCCGGGGGAGTCGGTCGAAGCGCTCGCCGAGGCGATCACCGTGCTGCGAGCGCTGTGGGCCCCGGGGGCGAACGGGTCCGGTTCGACGGCCGGTACTACCAGCTCAGCGGGGCGCGCCCCGGCCCCGTCCCGGCGCACGACATCGGGCTCTGGGTCGGCGCCGGCAAGCCGCGCATGCTCCGGCTGACCGGTCGGCTGGCGGACGGTTGGCTGCCGAGTGCGCGGTGGGCCACGCCCGCGATGCTTCCGGCGCTCAACGCGGAGGGCGACCCCGACGCGCCGGTCAGCCCGACGGCGGCGAGTATGTCCAGTGCCAGGACTCGCGCGGAACGTCCGCCTTGAAGCCGAACTCCGCGGCGTGCGCGCGCATCCAGCCGAGCGCTTTCGCGTCGAGGCCGAGATCCAGGCTGCGGCCCCAGCCGTGGTCCGAGGTGCCCGGGACGGCGGCGAGACCGCCCTGGGAGTACAGGCCCTTGCGCTTCGCGACGTCGACCTGGGCCTCGAAGCTCCGGTAGGAGTCGGTGATCGTCATCGTGACCCCGTCCCGGGCCGCGGCCGCGGCCAGCTTCTCGTACGACCGGGTCGCCGGCGCCCACAGGCGGGCACCGGTGCCGGGGATCTCGGCGAGCGCACTGCTCGGGATCCTGCCGTTGCCGTAGGCGGCGAGCTCGACCGGGATGCCCTGGGCGTTCAGCTGGCCGGAGCCGGCCGCGGGCCCGGCCTGGCTCGCGACCTCGGTGGCCAGCACGGAGGCGAAGGAGTCGGCGGACCCCGCAGCGGTCGAGGAGGCCGCCGTGGAGAACGCGGCCCCGGTGGGTCCTGTGCTCGCGACCGACGTCGTCGCGGCCGTGGCTACCGACGCGACGGGGGCCGGCGGGGCCAGCGAGGCGATCGCGCTCTGGATCTCGGCGATCCGGTTGGTGATCGCGGCGATGCCGTCCACGGGCGTCCTCTCCGGCTCCGAGCGCGGGCACGCGTACCTCATGCCCATCGGCCGCCCGCGCGGGTTCGTGAGCGGAACCGCCAAACTCTCGCGGCGAGCGCGCCCCACCCGCGCCCGGCAGGATGACCGGATGACCACCACTCACGTCGCCCTGCTCCGCGCGATCAATGTCGGCGGTGCGACGGTGCGGATGGAGCGGTTGCGCGAGCTCGCGGTGAACCTCGGCTGGACCGACGTCGCCACGCACCTGAACTCCGGGAACCTCCTGCTCGGGTCCGGCGACTCGGCGAGCGCGGTCGCGAAGGCGCTGTCCGCGGCGCTGGAGGACGATCTCGGACGCGAGGTGCCGGTCGTGGTGCGCACCCCGGCGCAGCTCGCCGCGGCACTGGAGCGGGCGCGACCGGTCTTCCCGCACGCGGAGCCGCGTCGCGTGCAGATCGCCTTCCTCGACCACGACCCGGGCGACGGCGCCGACGAGCGGCTCGGCGACTTCGCTCCGGACGAGCACCGTCACCTCGGCGCCGAGCTCGCGCTGCACTACCCGAACGGTCAGGCGCGCACCAAACTGACGACCGTGGTGATCGAGCGCCGGCTCGGGGTCGTGGCCACCGTGCGGGGTCTGGGCACCATCGACGGCGTCCTCGCGCGGGTGCGCCCCTGAGCGAGGCGACACCCATCGTCGTTGACCCGCGCCGGGGCAAACCGTACCGTGCAGTAACCCCCACCCGACGAGGCAGCAAAAGGATCATCGATGACCCTCTTTCCGACCGTGTTCCTCCCCGACGTGTTCCGGCGCGGCGAACAAGCCCTGTGTGACCACCTCCTCGCGCACGGACTCGTCCTGGCGGACGATCCGGTGGACGCGGACGTCGTGGTCACGATGGCGGGGTCGGATGAGAGCACCGAGCGGGGGGAGGGCGCGGGCGTCGTCGTCCTGCTCGACGGCGGCGAGACCGTCGCGACCGGGCTGCTCGCGGCGCACGGCATCGAGGCGCGGCCGGGGACCGCGAGCGCGACGCCCAGCGACCTCGTACCCGCCGAGCCGACCGCCGCGGCGACCCCGGCACAGGACCTGCTCGCGTGGACCTCCGAACCCGCCCTGCCGGTGGTCGCGACCCTCACCGTCGCCGAACCTGCGGTCGCCGCGGTCCGGGTCGCCGGCCGGGCCGGCCAGCCGGGCCCGGTCGTCGTCGCCGTCGCCGTCACCGACGACGACGCGGGTCGCGTCGTCGTGCTCGGCGTCGACCTGCGTTCGCCCACCGCGAGCTCCGGCACCGACCACCCGGCCAACCCCGCCGCCGCCGCCGAGCTGTTCGGGAACGCGGTGGTCTGGGCGGCGCGCCGCTCGGCCACCCCCGGCGTCACGGGCGCCGACCGCGCGTCGCTCGTCGAGCATCCCGCGTGGGTCCGGCTGAAGGAGGCGGTGACCGCGCTGCAGCCCCTGCAGGCCAAGGACGGATCGGTGCCCGAGCGCAGCCACCACCACAACGCCCAGACCCTCGTGCAGACGATCTGCGCCGCGACGGCCGAGCTCGCGCCACTCTTCCCGCACGACGCCGACTACCTCGACGCGCTCGTCAAGGACTTCCAGCGGTGGTCCGACACCGGCCTCGAGGTACCCGACTTCCTCGACTCGCTGGCGCTGTTCCACCCCGAGCTCACCCGCACCGACGGTCTCGCGCACCTCGTGGTGTTCCCGATGTACACCCAGAACGGCAGCACCGAGCGCAAGGTCGAGGCCGTGCTGCTGCGGGTGCTGTGGCCGGACTTCGTCGCGGCGCTCGAGGCGGGCGCCTACTCGAACGCGATGTTCGTGCCGATCACGTTCCTCGACTTCACCCCGGGCTACGACTCGAACTCGGCGGTGCTGTTCCCCGAGACCGTCGCGATGCGCGAGATCCCGCGGTTCACCTGGGGCGGGATCTTCGCCGACCGCGAGGCGGCCCGGTTCCGCCGCGTGGTTCGCGCCGCCGCCGACACGACGCGGCTCGCCCTGCCGCCCGACGCCGCCCGGCTGCTCGCCGACCAGCGCCTCGCGCAGGAGACGTTCGTGATGTGGGACCTGATCCACGACCGGACCCACATGCGCGGTGACCTGCCGTTCGACCCGTTCATGATCAAGCAGCGCATGCCGTACTTCCTGTACTCCCTCGAGGAGCTGCGCTGCGACCTGACGGCCTTCCGGGAGGCGGTCCGCCTCGAGGCCGACGGCGCCCCGCACGCGCGCCTCGTGCAGTACGCGGTGGTCTTCGACCGGATCTTCCGGTTCGCGATCAGCGGGACCCGGGTGCGCAACTACGACGGCCTGGGCGGGCAGCTGCTGTTCGCCTGGCTGCACCAACACCACGTGCTGCACTGGACCGACAGCCGGCTGACCATCGACTGGCCGCAGGTGCCTGCCGCGGTCCTGGCGCTGGGGGACGAGATCGACGCGCTCTACTGGCGGTCGATCGACCGGCCCAAGATCTCGCACTGGCTCGCCGCCTACGCGCTGGTCGCCGGCACGCTCACCCCGCACCCCGCCTCGGTGTGGGCCCGCGGCGCGGATGCCCTGCCGCTGGACGGTCCGCTCAAGGGGCTGACCGATGCGGTCCTGTCCGACGAGTTCCCGCTGTCGATGTTCTACGAGGCGCTCGCACGCAAGGTCGGCGACGTCGTCGCGGCGACGTCGGGCATCACGGCGTGAGCGGGGCAGCCGTCCAGGTGGGGGAGGATGTCGCGGTGACGACTCTCCACGACCCCGAATCCCGCGGCTTCGCCTCTGACAACTACGCGGGTGTGCACCCGGAGGTGCTCGTGGCGCTCGCCGCGGCCAACGGCGGGCACCAGGTGGCCTACGGCGAGGACGTCTACACCGCGCGGCTCCAGGAGGTCATGGCCGCGCACTTCGGCGAGCGTGCGCAGACCTTCCCGGTGTTCAACGGCACCGGCGCGAACGTGCTCTCCCTGCAGTCGATGCTGCCGCGCTGGGGTGCGGTGATCTGCGCCGAGACCGCGCACATCCAGACCGACGAGAACGGCGCTCCCGAGCGCATCGGGGGCCTGAAGCTGCTCACGGTGCCGGCCCCGGACGGCAAGCTCACCCCCGAGCTCGTCGACCGGCAGGCGTGGGGCTGGGGCGACGAGCACCGCGCGCAGCCGGGCGTCGTGTCGATCACCCAGAGCACCGAGCTCGGTACCGCGTACTCCCAGTCCGAGATCAAGGCCCTGACCACGCACGCGCACGACCTCGGCCTCACCGTGCACATGGACGGGTCCCGGATTGCGAACGCCGCAGCGAGCCTCGACCTCCCGCTACGCGCGTTCACGACCGACGCCGGGGTGGACGTGCTCTCGTTCGGCGGGACGAAGAACGGGCTGCTGTACGGAGAGGCCGTCGTCGTGCTGGAGCCCGAGGCGTCGACCGGCCTCGCGTACCTGCGCAAGATGGACATGCAGCTCGCGTCGAAGATGCGGTTCGTCTCCGCCCAGCTGATCGCCCTGCTCGACGGCGACCTGTGGCTGCGGTCCGCGCAGCACGCGAACGCGATGGCGAACCGGCTGCGCGCCGCGGTGGAGGGGCTCGACGGCGTCCGGATGACCCAGCCGACCCAGGCGAACGCGGTGTTCGCGGTGCTCCCGGCGGGGGTCGCGGACCGGCTGCGGACGCGGTTCCGGTTCTACGACTGGAACGAGGCGACCAGCGAGGTCCGCTGGATGTGCGCCTTCGACACCACCGAGGCCGACGTCGACACGTTCGCCGCCGCCCTCCGCGCCGAGCTCGCCGCGGCATAGGGGCCGGTTTTCGGAAGAAATGGCGCGTCTTTCGCGCCATTTCTTCCGGATCCTGCTACCAGTTTGAGGGCTTGTAGTCCTTGAGGAAGACGCCGAACAGGTCCTCGCCGACCTCGCCGCGCACGACCGGGTCGTAGACCCGGGCCGCGCCGTCGACCAGGTCGAGGGGAGCGTGAAAGCCCTCCTCGGCGAGGCGCACCTTCGTGGGGTGCGGGCGCTCGTCGGTGATCCAGCCGGTGTCGACGGCGGTCATCAGGATGCCGTGCTTGGCCAGCTCGCCCGCGCTCGTGCGGGTGAGCATGTTGAGCGCGGCCTTGGACATGTTCGTGTGCGGGTGACCGGGTCCCTTGTAGCCGCGGGAGAAGACCCCCTCCATCGCGGACACGTTGACGATGTACTTGCGGCGGGCGGTCGACGCCATCATCGACGCGCGCAGCCGGCTGACCAGGATGAACGGTGCGGTCTGGTTGCACAGCTGCACCTCGAGCAGCTCGAGCGGGTCGACCTCCTCGACCGTCGCGACCCAGCTGTTCGTCGCGTGGGTGTCCGGGACCAGGCCGCCGGCGTCGATCGAGGTGCCCGCGACGAGGCGTTCCAGCGAGGCGGCGTCGGCGGTGAGGGCGAGCGCGGCGACGTCGGTGCCGCCCAGCTCGGCGACGGCGTGCGTGAGCGCCGAGACCGAGCCGACCAGGGCGCGCGGGTGGGCGTCGCTCGTGTGGCCGAAGGTGACCAGCTCGGGCATCGGGCCGGCGGGCAGCTCGGTGAGCTCGGCGTCCGCGAGCGGCGCGTACGAGCCGGGGGAGCGGCGCACGGTCTGCGCGGCGTTGTTGATCAGGATGTCCAGGGGTCCGGCGGCGGCGACCTCGTCCGCGAGGGCGACGACCTGCGCCGGGTCCCGCAGGTCGATCCCGACCACCTTGAGCCGGTGCAGCCACTGCGCCGAGTCGGGCATCGCGGCGAACCGGCGCGAGGCGTCCCGCGGGAAGCGGGTCGTGATCGTGGTGTGCGCGCCGTCGCGCAGCAGCCGCAGCGCGATGTACATGCCGATCTTCGCGCGCCCCCCGGTGAGCAGCGCACGCCGGCCGGTGAGGTCGGTCCGGGCATCCCGCTTGACATGGTGCATCGCCGCGCAGGTCGGGCAGAGCTGGTGGTAGAACCCGTCGACGTCGTTGTACAGGTCCTTGCAGATGTAGCACGCGCGGGCACGCAGGAGCGTCCCGGCGATCGCGCCGGCCTCGGGTGCGACGAGCAGGATGCCGTTCGTCTCGTCGTCGATACGCCCCGGGCTGCCGGTCGCGGTGGCCGCGACCACGGCCGAGTCCGCCGCCGAGATCGCCGCGCGCTTGGTCGTCCGGCGGTCCTTCTTGACGGCCTTGAACAGGGTCGACGTCGCCCGGCGGGCCTCGAGGTTGGCCGGGTGGTCCGCCGGCAGCGCCGACAGCTCACGCGCGACCCGCAGGAACGTCGCGAGGTCGGCGGGAGCAAGCTCGGCGGGAGCAAGCTCGGCGGGAGCAAGCCCCGCCGCCTCAAGCCCAGCCGCCTTGAGTCCAGCGGTCTCGAGCCCTGCGTCGTCCTCGAGATCGCCCTCGATCGGCACGGAACGCGAACGAGCGACCTCCGCGGCAGCGCGCCCGACGTCGGTCACCGGCTGTTCGCCGGTGACCGGACCGTCAATGCTGGGC
>NZ_DATCNW010000472.1:0-6233 GCF_036565025.1 Pengzhenrongella sp. | reverse complement strand
TCACCTGCTCAAGACGCACGCCGGCTGGACGTACGACCGCGCCGACAACGGCACGATCACCTGGACCACGCCCACCGGGCACACCTATGCCTACAACTCCCCGTTGCCGCCCGGACACGAGCACCTGCCGCAGGTCGAACCCGACCCCTGGCTGGACGCAGCATCCCAGCCGGAGCCCCAGGCGGCACCCGAGCGGGACCGGAAACCGGAAGCGGACGACCCGCCACCGTTCTGATCCTCGCGTACCGATTCTCCTCCGGTCGGCCACGAGTCGTCGAGAAGAATCCGATCTGAACTACGCGCCTGGCCGGCTCACCGCGCCGAGCGCAGCATCGGCGGAAAGCCCTCGTACGAAAGATGCGCGGTCCCCAAAACCTCGCACGAATCTATCCAGAAGAGGCAACGGAATGGCAGCGGCCATCCTCTCCGCTATCACCGCCCGGCGACAACATGAAAGACCCGGCCTAAGCCTGCCCTAAGGGCGACCTAAGCCCTGCCTACGCCGATGCTCGTGCTTTCGCACTGGGCGCGATCGGGCAGCCGGTGCAGCCCTTGGGCAGGTCTGGGCCGGTCGGACAACCGGACGCGCATCCGGCGCCGGCGACCGCGACCACACCCAGGCGTTCGGCGTGGTCCAGCACGGCGCGGACAAGCGATTCGGGGAGCCCGATCCGGGCGGCGACCTGCGCGGGCGTGCCGCCCCGCGCCCGGACGTCGTCGAGCACCGCGGTCCACGCACTCACAGTCGCGAGCCCACCTGGAAGACGGTGACCGCGAGCAGCCACGCGGCGGCGAGCTGCGCGCCGAGGGCGTACAGGGTCGGCTTCCAGCCGAACAGGCGTTTCTGCTCGGCGAGCGCCGCCACGCACGGGGTGTACGCGAGGACGAACACCATGAAGGCCAGCGCCGCGGCGCCGCCGTGCCCGCCCGAGGAATCGTCGAAGGAGGCGCGAAGCTGCTCGCCGAGGTGTCCCGCACGGGCGGGGTCACCCGGTTCGGCGACCGCGTAGGACTGGGCGAACGAGCCGACCACGACCTCCTTCGCGACGAACCCGGTGATCAGCGCGGCGGCCGCGTGGTCGTTGCCGAAGCCGGCCGGCGCGAGTACCGGGGCGATGCCCGACGCCACGGCGCTGTACACGCTGTCCTTGATCGGCACGTCGCCGACGGCGTGCTGGCCGGTCGCGGGGATCGCCATCAGCACCCACACGACGAGCATGGTCGCGACGATGATCTTCCCGGCTCGCATCACGAACGACCCGACGCGCAGCCGGACCGACATGGCGAGCGTGCCCAGGTGGGGTCGCTGGTAGGGCGGCAGCACGAGGAGCAGGGGCTCGGCGTTGACGTCCCGAAACGCCGTCCTGCGCAGCGCGAGCCCGCAGCCGAGCACGAGCAGCACGCTGGCGACGTACATGGCGAAGATGACGGTGCCGGCGTTGTCGGGGAAGAACGCCCCCGCGAGCAGGATGTACACGGTCAGCCGCGCCGAGCAGGACGTGAGCGGGATCAGCAGCCCGGTGAGCAGTCGTTGGCGGGCGTGCGGCAGGGTGCGGGTGGCCGCCAGGGCGGGCAGGTTGCAGCCGAACCCGATGATCAGCGGCAGCAGGGCGCGACCGTCGAGGCCCATGGAACGCATCGCGCGGTCGGCGACGAACGCGGCCCGTGCAAGGTAGCCGGAGTCCTCGAGGATCCCGAGAGCCGCGAACATCACGGCCATCACCGGCAGAAACGTCAGCACGGTGCCGACGCCGGCGAGCAGCCCGTCCACCAGTAGGCCCTGGACCCAGCTGTGTCCGAGCCCGAACACGCCGAGCACGGAGGTCACGCCCGTGGCGACGGGACCGTTCACCAGCTGGTCGATGAGGCCCTGCAGCGGTGCGGCGAACTTGGTCGTGAGCTCGAACAGCAGCCAGACCACGGCGAGGAAGACGGGGATGCCCGCCCACGGGTTCAGCAGGACGCTGTCGATCCGGTCGGAGAAGGTGCGGCGATGGGCTCCGCCGGCGTTCATCGAGGGATGCGCCCCCGCGGTCGGCGCCAGGCCCGCGGTGACCTGCTCGACGACGCGCTCGACCCAGGCGAACAGCGTCTCGGCGTGCGCGAGCTCGAGGGAGAGATCCGGCCCGGGCGCGGGCGAAAGGTCGGCCAGCTCGGCCGCCACGCCCCCGCACGCGCAGGTCGGCGACGTCGCGGTGATTCCCGAGACGCCGCGCGGGGTCACGGCGACCTCGTCGACGGCCCGCGCGAGTTCGCGCAGACCGCCGTCGGACCAGTGCCGTGCGTCCACCGGGACGACGGGGACGCCGAGTGCCGCGGTGAGCGTGGTGGCCAGCGCGCCGCCGTCGGCGGCCGCCGTGGGCGAGTCGGTCGCCGCGGCGGTGAGGTCGAGCATGGTCAGGGCGACCACCAGCGGGACACCGGTCTCGGCGACCTGGGCCAGCAGGTACAGCGACCGGGTGAGCGCGGTCGCGTCCAGGACGACGACGGCGACGCCCGGCCGGCGGGTCTCCTGCTCGCAGGTCAGCGCGAGCTCCCGGACGGCGTCCGCGCTGACCTGCTCGTCGACCGATCGAGCCAGCAGGCTGTAGGTGCCGGGCAGGTCGACGATGGCCCGGTCGATCGCGCTGCTTCCACCGCCCGCCGCATCGTCGGACCCGCCGTCGGGCGCCGCGCTGCGCCAGGTGCCCGTGGCGAGCTCGACGGTGGTGCCCGGGGCGTTCATCGTGCGCTGCCGGGCGCCGGTCAGCGCGTTGAACAGGGTGGACTTGCCGACGTTCGGGCCGCCGACCAGCAGCACGCGCAACGGTGTGGTCAGCGTCGCGGTGGCGGCGCCTGTCTCGGATCGGCGGGGTGCGGGCGCGGCGGTCGTGCCGTGGCAGCTCACGCGGCTCGGGTGACGAGCTCGACGTCGATCAGGCCGGCGGTGCCCCCATCGAGCGCGTACCGCGACCCGGCGGCGGCGATGACCCGCCCACCGAAGGCCGCGTGCTGGGTGACGTGCGCGAGCGTGCCGATCCGGATCCCCATCTCGTTCAGCCGGAACGCGGCCGCGGCGGGCAGGCGGACCCCTGTCACTCGCAGCTCGGCGCCGAGCGGCAACTCTCGCAGTGTCATGCTCCGACGGTAGAGATGAGGTAAGGCTTCCCTCTGGGACCTTGGGCCTACCCGAGGAACGGGGTGACCTGCAGCACGGCGGGTCCGAGGTAGACCGAGGCGACTTCAGCAGCGAGAGCAGGCATCCATGCACGACGTCGACCATGGCTCGATGGGCACGCTCACCCGCTGAAGTCAGCGGTCAACAAGCGGGCCTGGTGCCCGCCGCGGCTCGGATCATTGACGGGGAAGGATTCGATCATCCCGATGCGCTTTCAAAGCGGTATGCTTCCGGTATGAGCACACAGATCACCGTACGAATCCCGGACGAGCTCGTCCAATTCGTCGACGAACAGGTCGTCGCGGGTCTGTTCACGAGTCGCGCCGACCTCGTCGCCAAACTCATCCGTCGCCAGAAGGCGCGCGCTCGTGCGCTGGCCGACCTCGAGATCATCCGGGCGCACGATGGCGCCCCCTACCCCGACCTGATCGGTCTGTCCGAGCTGGCCCGCCGACCGTCGGGCCTTGACTGATGCGGGCGATTCACCTCGTCCGCCTGGACAAGGTTCGACCGGCACTCATCCTGACCCGGGAAGTCGCGCTTCCCGTCTTGCGTCACGTCACCGTGGCGCCGATCACCAGCACGATTCGCGGCCTGGCTACCGAGGTCCAGGTCGGGTCAGAGAACGGCCTCGACCACGACAGCATCGTCACCCTCGACAACGTCATCACGGTCGCCAGCGCCGACGTTGGCGCCCTGATCGGCTACCTGCTTGACAGGCAAGAGGGCGACCTGACCGCTGCAATTCGTGCTGCATTCGACTTGGAATAGCACTCGCTCTACGGACCGGTCATCCGGCCCACGAGCAACGCCAAGGCGCACGACGCGAGCATCGCAGCTGCCACTGGGTGTGGTGGACCCATCAAGCCCAATGCGCCACCTGAACCACAGGACGGGGCTACCCCTTCATGGTTGGATCAGGTGGTCAACGTGATCGTCATGCCCCTGCCGGCGTAGAAGGTGTCGAACACGGTCGCCGGGACGGTAGCCGCGCGCGCGTCCGCGGTGTGTCCGCGGTGTGTCCGGACGGGTTGTGGAACGTGACCGTCCCGGTGCCTGGATCGTGACCGGTGATCAGCACGAGGTGACCTCCCTGTCCTGGCGCAGGGCGCTCTGGCCGGCGGATCTCCTTGTGCACCGATGCCATCACCATGCGCCCAGCCCATCGTCCGGCACGTTCCTCGCAGGCGACGGGAGTGAGTTCGTCGAGGAGCTGCTCCAGCGGCAGGATCGGGTGCACCTGGGCGGTGAGTCCGAACTCGGCACCGACGTAGTCAGCGAACGGGGCGTAGATGAGACCTTTGACGCAGCCGTCGCCCTGGTCGACGTAGGCGCCGTATTTCACTGCTGTGCGCAGCAGGGGCAGGAGGTCAGGGGCGGTGCAGGCGGGGCAACCCACGCTGGTGCCTCCTGGTGATCAACGAGCCGAGCATTGCCCGATCGACGTTACCGCCGGGGCTGCCCGGGCGGGCGCTGCTGGTCGTCCGCGGCCGGCGCCGGGCTGCACCAGAATGACCGGCGTGACCCCGCCAATCTCGTACCTCCTGTTTCCCGGCCGCCACCACTTCGTCACAGCGTTCCAGGTGGCCTACCTGCAGGCCGCGCTGCGCGGGGAGGTCCGCGACGCGGATGAGCTGCCGGTTGCGTGCGACGACGGAGCCCAGGTGGTCTGGGCCCTGACGTCGTCGACGCACAGTGGCACGCGGCGCAACCCGGTCCCCGCGCATCGGCGCGAGGCGATGATCGAAGCGGTCACCTGCGTCGAGGGCATCCCGTCCCTGGTGGCGCCCATCGCCGACGTCCCGGACAGCGACCGGTTCGCGGGGAACGTCCTGCTGAGCGTCGCCCTGACCACGGGGGCGAGGTTGACGCCGGCGAACTCGGCGGTCGCGTGCTCGACGCCGGCCGTGGCCGCGCAGTACGCCGAGCTCGGGTTCCGCGTCCTGCGCGTGGAGGACGGTCACCCGGACAACCCGCCGCGCCCCTGGGACATCCTCGAGCTCATGGTGGCCGACGATCCGAGCTGGCGCACCCTCGCCCACCCCCAGGCCGCCGCGTTCTACGACCGGTACGCCTTGGCGGCCGCGGTTCGCCTCATCCACACCGACCCCACGGTCTCGAGCGAGGGTGACCTGACCACGACGCGCGACTACCGCTCGTACACGGCGGCGTTCGACGACGCCTCGGACCGCAAGTGGGAGCAGCTCGCGGCCTTCATCCAGCCGGGCAGGGTCGTCGACCTGGGCTGCGCGGCCGGCGGCCTGCTCGAGCGTGCCAGCACCGACCCGCGCCTGGGTGAGTCCGACCTGTTCGGCGTGGACGTCTCCCGGCACCTGATCGCCGAGGCGGAGCACCGGCGCGCCCAGGGTGTGTTCGCGAACCCGAACGTCTTCTTCGCCCAGCGCAACCTGCTGCGCGCGCCGGTGTTTCCCGCGGCGAGCGTCAACAGCACCATCACGGTCGCCCTCACCCACGAGATCTCCAGCTACGGGGCCGGCCGCGTGGACCTCGAGCTGCTCGCCTCGCGGATCTTCGAGCACACGGCGCCCGGCGGGGTCTGGGTCAACTCGGACGTCGTCGGACCTGTCGGCGGCGACCGGCTCGTACACCTCTCCCTCGCCGGGGGCACGGACGCCGATGCCGTCGACTACACCGGCTGGGCGCACGACGCGGTCACGGCGCACTTCCGAGCCCTGCGCCCCGCCGACCAGCTCAGGCAGTTCGCCCGGGACTTCCCCGCCCTGTCCGGTGGCCGGTGTCCCGTGCGCTGGGTGAGTCCCGACGTGGCCGAGCTGCCGCTGCGCTCCGCGATGGAGTTCCTCTACACGCGGGACTACGACGACAACTATCTGTCCGAGTGCCACGAGCGCTTCTGCGACATGTCCTACCCGGACTGGGTGGCCCTGCTCACGGGCGCCGGCTTCACCGTGGACGTGTGTTGAGCGACACCGTGGGTGACCACGTGGGGGTGGGTTGGCGTCACTGAGGGTGATCATGCGTTTTGGGCGGCCCGCCGGGGTTGCCCTTTTTTGTTGGCGACGAGAGCGTGATGACGTCCATCGAAGCGCAACGGCCC
>NZ_DATCNW010000471.1:0-20000 GCF_036565025.1 Pengzhenrongella sp. | reverse complement strand
CCCGTAACGTCCGAGCGTTGACGTCCTATAGGACGTCAACGCTCGGACGTTGCAGGTTTGGTGGAGAAGGGCTGCTCGACGGCGGCTGGAGTGACGACAAGCTGTCCGGTGCGTGCGCGATCGAGTCCATCCGGGAGTGGGTCTTCGCCCAGACGCGGTCCTGACTCAGCGCATGCCCACCCGGATGGACGCGCCTGCGCCAGCCTCACCCGGCGTCGGCGGGGGTCCGCTCCTCACCGACGGTCGGCGTGGCCTTCGGCCGCCCGAGACGGTGATCCCACACGTCGCGCGCGATCACCTGGATCATGCCGGCCGCGGGGATCGCGAGCAGCGCACCGAGGATGCCCGCCAGCTCCACGGCGAGCAGGATCGAGACGATGACGGTGAGCGGGTTCAGACTCACCGTGCGGGACAGGATCAGCGGCTGCAGCAGGTGGTTCTCGAGCTGCTGGTAGAGCAGGAAGAAGACGAGGACGGCGATGCCCGCAGGCACGGCGTGCACGACGGCGACGATGGTCGCCACGACCGCGCCGAGCGTGGCACCGACGAGCGGGACCAGGTCGGCGATCGCCACGAACAGGGAGATCAGCCCGGCAAACGGCACTCCGGCGATCTTGAGCACGATGTAGGTCAGGACGCCGCAGATGACGCTGATGAGGAGGTTTCCGGAGAGGTAGCCGGTGACCGACCGCGCGCAGTCCGCGCCGACGGCCAGCATCCGCTTGCCGGTGGCCGAGTGGAACAGGCCGACGAAGCCGTCGACGATCTTGGGCCCCTCGAGGACCATCAGGAACGCCAGCACGAAGATGCTGGCCAACGCGGCGAACCCCGTCGCCACCCCCTTGAGGACCCCGGCCGCCGGCGACGTCAGCCCGGTGGCGATGGCCTTGATGCGGTCCTGGTTCTCCTGCACGTAGTTCAGGGCGTTGGTGCGCTCGAGCAGGGCGCCGACCGGTCCCCGGCCGGTGCGAGCCTGCTCGATGAGGTCCGGCAGCTGGCCGGCGAACCGCGAGCCCTCGCGCGCCAGCGGCACGGCGAACGCCGTCAGCAGGCCGAGGAGGGCGAGCACGAGAACGAGAAAGACCACCAGGGTTGCCAGCACACGCCTGCGGCCGCCCAGCAGGCGCTCCTGAAAGCGGTTCACCGTGGAATAGAGAGCCACCGCGAAGAACGCGGCGATCACCATCCAGGTGAGGACCTGGAGGGTCTGCAGGATGACGTAGAGCAGCAGCGCCGTCGCCAGGATCATCCCGATGATGGTGGCGACCGTGCGCACCATGCCGGTGGTCGGCGCGTCGTCGGGCAGGTCAACGGGGACAGGAGTCGTCGTCATTCGGTCGATCCTGCCGGACGATCGCCGATCTCGCGACGTCGCATGCGCGCCGGACTCATCCGCGCAGGAACGGAACAGACGAAAGGCCCCCTCACAGCGTCTGTCGCTGATGAGAGGGCCTCGTCGTTCACTGTGCGCCCGAAGGGATTCGAACCCCCAACCTTCTGATCCGTAGTTGCGTGCATCCGGTCCTGGAGGGTCCGGCCGACGCCGAGTGCCGCTCAACGATGCTGCGGAAGATGCCGAATCGTCCACCCAGGTCCGCGCGAGTTTGGACGGCTTGTTAGCAGAAGCGTTAGCACCCAACCGTGCTGCAGGATGGTGGCCTGCGGAGACAGCCTCCACGTCGACGTTGAAGCGGAACTCCACCGATCCCGACTCCAACGTCGCCCACCAACACCGCGAGGTCCAGCCCCGGCGCGCACTAGGCCCGGCTCCTCAGTGCTCCTGCCGGTGCGTCGATTTGTGATCCTCGTCCGGCCGGCCGTCGCACGTGTTGGGGCGCCGGGACGATAATTGGGATCGTGACAGGGCACGGATATTCAGTCGGCGATCCTCACGGCGGGGGACGTGGGGCGATCGGCCCTGCGTCGATGCTTGCGGCGGCAATCGGCGCGGCGTTCCTGGTCCTGGTCGGCATCGTCGTGTCGAGCCGAATGGCATGGGCGTACCGGCAGCCGGAGTCCGTGGACACGATCGGACCAGCCGAGCGATCCCTGATCGCGATCGCGCTGATTGCGATCGCCGTCGGTGCCCTATTGGGGTGGACAACTCAGTTTGCGATCCGATCGACGATCACAGCGGCCGTGGCGGTCGGCAGCGGCGTGGTCGCCTGCCTCGCGGCGGGTGCGGTGGGTTTGGCGCAGCCGTGTCCGGGCCTAGACACCTGTGACATCCAGGCCGCCCCAGCCGCCGTCACAGCCGGGTTCGCCGTCTTCGCCGCCGTCGCCGCCGCTTGCCTCGTCGGGTTCGGCGCCGCTTTCGGCCTGCGCAGCTTGCTGAACCGTCACAGCAGCTAGAACTGGCTCACGGCCGCGCTTCCCGTGCCCCATCCGTGCCCCCGGTCGTGGGTGCCAAGACACGACGAGGCCCCACACCTGGGCCAACGCGTGGAGACGGAGGCTCGAACCCCTTCGTCCCGAAGCCTGTCCGGGGTGCTCGGTGAGCGTGGTGCGGCCGCCGAGCGGCCTAGAGTCCGCTATCCGTGACCGGTCAGGACCGCGCGTAGAATTTCGCCTTGTACCAAGAATCGGATGATTCGGCCACAGCGTCCCCCTAGTGCAACGTTCCGGCTAGAGCATCCGCGAAGGGCAGTCGAAGGGCGGTGGCCAGGATCAAAGAACCGAAGACCGCGGTTGTCGTCCCCTGGTCGGCACGGCGACAGGCCACCCGCAACATCCACCGAGGCACTCTGCCCCAGGACGAACCGGATCGATCCCGCACCATCAAGGTAGCGCGGGAGGTCGTAGCCACACGCTGGATGATCCTGCTCTACGCGATCCTCGTTCCGGTCCAGTTAGTTGTCGCCGTCCTCGGATATCACCTAGAGATCTGGTTCCGAAGCGAGTCCGCCGCGCTCGGCATCATCTGGCTCTCGCTGGCCGTGGTGATGTTCTTGCGACTGCGTGGCGCGCGAGTGCTGCTTGCCCGGGCGGAAGCAGACCCGAAACGCCCGTAGGGCGTGTGCCGCACGCGGAGGCCGCCGGGGTGAGGGGCTGGGTGCGCCGGTCACGCGGTTCAGTGGCAACCTCCGGAGCGAAGCGGAGGGGGGCGGCAGCCGCTTGGCAGTGGGGAGACCCGGCGATGGTCGGTCGGACCGACGAGGCGGCCAATGGTGGCGCGCCGTCAGGACTCGGCCTCGGGGCCGGCTACTGGCTCGGGGTCGGGCGAGGACGGCGCGCAGCGCCGCCCGCAGACCGGCCAGCACGCCGAAGGCGTGCCTTGATCTCTTAGAGGTCAATTCGGCAGAGTGGATTGGACGGACAGTTGAAGCTCGTGAGACCTCAGGCTCGTTACGGGCTCGAGGTGGCGGCAAGGCCGGAGGCGGCGTCAAGGCGTCCGTAGAGCCGCCTGGCAGTTGGCTCGGCCACAATCTCGGTCCACAGAAATGCCTGATCTCGCTTGACGATGAGTCGCGTACCATCGCGATTGAAGTGGCGAAGATGAAGATCGACGCCAAACGCATATACGTCACCGACATTCATGCCGACATCGCGAACTAAGAATCGTAGACCAAAGTATGCGTGTCGGGACGAGTTAGCCGGCTCGCTATCCGAGAGCTCCTGCGACCCGATTTGCCGAGTCCAGACGATTTCCCGTTTCCCGCTTGGAGCAAGATAGAATGCTTCACCTTGCTGCACACTAAATTCGCCTTGCGGCCCACTCATCTCGCCGAACGTGGCGTCGATGATGTCGATTCGTGCGAGTAGTGAAGAAATATTCTCAAAGGTGATCTTGATCGTGAATCGGAACGCTTCATTTTCGGTCTTGGGGACCTCGAGTCGGTCCCCAACTTGCTGCCATCCCGTCCGGTATGGGCTTCCGTCGTCCCGAGTGTGGTCGAACCCGCTGATTTCAGGCTCAGCCCCTCCAGGTATTGCGCGCGCAAAGATGACAGGCGCGAGTTGGTCCAGTCGGGATTCTTCTAGCCGGCGGTTCGCCCGGTCAGTTTCCGCGCGCTGCGAATCCGCAGCGTCTCGTGCCAGTTGCGCATCCTCGCGAGCGACTTCGAGCGCGGCCTGTTCGATCTTGACCTGAGCGTCGGTCGCCTCGGCCTGCTTCTTGGTCCAATGCGCGGCCTTGCTCGCGAAATACCCGGCGACGAGCGCCGCACCGAGCGTGAGCGCCGAGGCGCACGCCGCGATCCAGTTGGGTACGCCTTCCCAAGCAATGTCGACCATGCCCGGAACCTACCGAGGTCCCCCCACGCCTCGATGCCGACACGCACGACGAACGCGTCGCTAGGCTCCCGAGATCAGATCCCGGACGAGGATCACCGTCTTGTCATCGTGCGGCTTGGAGCGCGGCCACCGCTGACCGGCCGGATCTGTTTCCTCGAGTTCGTGCAGGCCGTCGAGAACCTGCTGCGCACCGGCTGAGTCGACTTGTTGGACCAGCTCGGGCCAGGTCTTCGGTGCTCCGTAGGTCACGACGCCTGCGGCTGCTCCGTCGGTGAGGAGCAGAAGGGCGTGGACCTGGTCGAGCGGCACTGTTCGGCTGATCGCCTGGGTTGCTGCGGCGGGGTCGCTCTCGGCAATCCAGTAGCCCCCGGGCTGATTGCGGACGAGACGTTGGGCTGCTTGAAGACCTGCAAGCCGTTGCACGTGTTCGTCGTCGTATCCGCCACCGTCGCGTAGCTGCTCGCGGTATCCCTTGCGCTTCGCCTTTGCGACCTGGGCTAGCCGGTCGTCGATGATCGCGGTGCACGTGTCGTCGGGGTGTTGGATGACGAGCGTTGAATCTCCGAGCACCAGGACGTCGACTGTGTCGATGTTGACCCGGGCCATGACGACGGTGCTGGATGGTCCGCCGGGCCGCAGCTCGTAGTCGTCGCGGACTTGAGCGATGGAATCCGCGAGGATGCGGGCGAGGGAGTGATCAGACTCGGGGAGCCTCTCGCGGATCGCGTCGCGCAGGGTGCGGGCGTACCACCCGCCGTCGCGCTCGGGCCGTACCGGAGGGAACGCGGAAGCCCCGTCGAGGACGACAAGTGCCCGACCTACGACGGCGTAGGCGTCCTGGTTGTTCGCACCTCCGGCCAGGGTCGCGGCATCAACGATCACGAGTGGACTCGGGGCGGGACGGCGTAGTCCGTGTCGGTGATCGTCGCTCCGTCGAAGGTCGAGCGAACGACAGCCGAGAACGGCGCTTCACCGACTGCGGCGTACAAGGATTCGGCCGTGCCGGGTGTCGATAGGTGATGGATCGCACCGACCGAGCCAATGGCGTGTACCCCTGCGATGAGAAACACGTTCGCTTCGTCGGTCCGGATGCGACCGATGTAGGCGACGTCCGTGCGCTCGGTCGGGTCGTTGTCCATCGGGGAACCCCACACCGCGCCGGCCTTCCTGTCGGTGATGACCCATCGACCGGCCGCGTCGGTGGTGAAGTCGAGCATCGGGTCAGCCTTCAGCGCGTCGGCCGTGACGGATGAGGACTTGGGACCGCAGATAGCCACGACATCGCCGGTAGGTCGCCACTGCCCATCGGTCGGGATGTGGAACTGGTTCACGATGAAGCCGTATGACCGAAGCAGGTCGCTCATCTGCTCGGCCGCGATGCTGTCTTCCGCCGAGATGACCGGCAGGAACCTGTCCGGCATGGCCCGGGTGGGCACGGCAACGGTGACCGGCCCGACGCCGAACAGGACGCGCGCGGTCGGTGGTCCGCCCTTGCGTTGCTGGGACACGCGGCTCTTGGAGATCCCGGCCGCCTGGGCGGCGACGGTGTACGTGATGCCTCGTTCCCGGACAGCTTCCTCGATGGCCGTTCGGCGCAGGCGCGCGAGCTCGACGCTGCGCTGCTGATACAGGGCAACCAGGTCGGTGGCGCGACGGGCTCGGCGCAGCGGGTCAACCTCACCGCGCACCAGATCAAATTCGTCGATTGCCACGGCCGAAAGTTTAGGCCCCTTGACGACTGCTGGCCAGGTGGCTAGTCTCTGTTTAGCCCCCTCAACTACGCAGTGGGCAACGAGGGCCAGTCGGGTTTAGGCCCCTAAACATGAGGTGGATGACATGGCGATTGCCAAGCGGTTCCGGATCGGGCACGACGAGGTTTTCGGGCATGGGGCGTACCTGGTGTCTCCGGTGACGCCGGTCTCGGACTTCGAGCGTTCGACCAAGGAGAGCAAGGTTCAGCAGTTGGACAAGGACACCGGGATGCCGCTGTGGTCGGTGGACGTGTTGGACGCGGACCCGGAGGCGGCGAAGAAGTCGCGCACGGTGTCGGTGAAGTTGTCGGGCAAGGTCCAGCCGGTCCCGCCTGCTCCCCAGGGTGGGATGCCGTTCACGCTGGTCGTCTTCGATGGTCTGTCGGCGCTGCCGTACATCGATGACAACGGGAACTTCGCGCGGATCGCGTGGTCGTTCAAGGCCGATGCGATGCGCGCTCCGGGCAAGGGTGACCAGCCGTCGACCGCGTCGTCGGGCTCTGGCTCGTCGGCTGCTGCCTGAGCGGGGGCCGGGTCATGAGCGTGGTGGTGACGGCGGCGTTGTTGGCCCTGGCGGTGTTCGCATTGATCCGCTCCCGCCGGGTCCAGTTCGTCGAAGCACTGATCTGTGTCGTGTTCGGGGTTGTCCTGGGCGCGACCCCGGCAGGTCCCGCCGTGACTGCGGCGCTCTCCTCGGTCGGTTCCTGGGCGTGGGGCCAGGTGACCTCACTGTGAGCGCCGCCGAGCCGAGCGCCGCTGCACTAGCTGCGACCATCCTCGGCGTTGCCCGCGCAGTCGGGGACGTTCCGGTCTGCTCCCTCACGGGCAACTCGTCTTCGACCGGGGTCCGGGTCACCGTTCAGACCGACGACTGGCGGGCCGCGCGCCTGCTGGCCCAGCGCATGGGCCTGGTCGAGTTCGGCCACGCACCGACCTTGACGACCTACGCGGGTCATCACCCGGCGCTGGGGTGCGAGGTCCGCGTCTTCTCCGCCCGGGCGACCGCCCAGGAGTTGGCCGACGATCACCCGTTCGCGCCGTTCGCGGTGGCGTCATGATGCGCATGGGTGGGGGCCGGGTGATCGAGGACCACGGCGACCGTTCCCCGATCCGGTTGAACATCGCCAAGGTTCGGGTCCCGCTCTCGGCGGTCATCGGGGCGTGGCTCCTGGGCCGGATCGGCGCGGGGCTGGCCTACCTGGCCCGGCACTGGATCTGCACGGGCCTGGTCGTGCTGGCCGTCGTGATGGTCCGCAACGGCTCCGTGCGCCTCGTCGTCGCGGTCCTGGTGGTGGTTCTCGCGGGGCTGCTCGCGCTCTGGCGGGCGCGGTGGCCGTCCACCTTCACACCGGTCGTGGCCTGGCGTGTGCGCGGCCTGTGGCGGGCCTCGCGGGTCTACCGGGATCACTGGCCTCTCGCGATGGTGACCGGTGGTCTGACGATCCGTTACGACCGGGCCGAGCACCTGCCCCGTCTCGTCGCGGTGCGCTCGACCGGGTTCGTGGACCTCGTGCAAGTGCGGATGCTCCCCGGGCAGACCGTCGATTCCTGGGCCGATGTCGCGGAAGGGCTGGCTCAGACGTTCGGCGTCAACGAGTGCCGCGTTCGCGCGGTCCCGGGCCACCCGCACCACCTGGTCCTCTGGCTCCTGGTCCGGGACCCGCTGGTCGAGCCGGTGGCCCCGTTCACCACGACCCCAGACGACGCGGTGGACCTGTCCTCGTTGCCGGTGGCGCTCGGTGAGGACGGGGTGGTCTATCGGCTGCGGCTGCTGGGCGCCCACCTGCTGATCGTCGGGGCGACCGGTGCGGGCAAGGGCTCGGTGATCTGGTCGATCCTCGCGGCGCTCGGTCCTGCGATCGGCTCCGGGCTCGTCAAGGTCATCGCCCTGGACCCCAAGGGCGGGATGGAACTGGCCCTCGGGCGGGCGATGTTCTCCCGGTTCGTGTTCGGGGACCCCGACACCGGGACGGCGTTCGAAGCGGAGTTCGCCGACGCCCTGGAAGACCAGGTGCTCGTGATGCGCCGCCGTCAGAGCCTTTCCCGCGGCGTCACCCGTCTGCACACCCCGACCGCCGCCGAACCCCTCATCGTCATAGTCATCGACGAACTCGCGAGCCTCACCGCCTACGTGCAGGACCGCGACGTGAAGAAGCGCATCGCCGCCGCGCTCGCGCTGCTGCTCTCCCAGGGCCGCGCCGTGGGCGTCACGGTGATCGGGTCGGTGCAGGACCCCCGCAAGGACGTGGTGGACCTGCGGGACCTGTTCCCGACCCGGGTCGGGCTGCGCCTCACGGACGCCGCTCAGGTCGCCCTGGTCTTCGGGCCGGGTGCTCGGGAACGCGGGGCTCGGTGCGACGAGATCCCCGAGGGTCTGCCTGGGGTCGGGTACGTGAGCCTCGACGGGGTTCGCGAGCCGGTCCGGGTGCGCTTCACCCACCTCACCGATACCGACCTCGCCGCGCGCGCCACTCGGCACGCCCCGGGTCAGGTCGCTCGGCTCATCGCACTGCCAGCGGTTGGCGCTGCTGCACCGACCGAGCAAGCCATCGTGCGGGCCGTCGAACGCGGCACCGGTGGACCCGACCAGAACAGCGAGGAAGCGGCATGAGCACCACCACGCAAACCCGGATCGAGGACGTTGCCGACCTGGCGGCGCTCGTCAACGAGGACGGCAAGTGCGCCGGGTCGTCCACGCCCGATGACTGGTTCGGGGACGACGAGGTGGTCTTCGACCTCGCACAAGCCGAGACCGATGCCCGGGCGTTGTGCGCGGGCTGCCCCGTGATCGCCGCGTGCCTGGCGCTCGCTCTCGCGCGGGGTGAGGATTTCGGCGTCTGGGGTGGCACCGCACCGCACGAGCGCGCCGGCCTTTCCACCACCGCCAACCGGCGCCCTCGCAACCGCGCGCTGCCGCTCGTCGCGACCGATCACGGCACGCAGCTCTCGCTCTGGGACTTCGAGGATGTCGCGTGAACGGCCCCGACGGGAACACCTTCCAGATCTCCGACTCGATGGCCCGGGAACTGGCTGTGGCCGAGGGAGTGTGCGTGCGGCCGGTGATGCGGACCGTGACCGACCGGGCCACCGGCCACACCTCGACCGTGCCGATTCCCTGCGGCTCGACGCGGGAGTCCCGGTGCCCGTCCTGCTCGAAGCGAGCCCGTGCCCTGCGGATGCAGCAGTGCGCCGAAGGCTGGCACCTCACCGAAGAGACCCCCGACCCCGAACCCGCCGATGAGAACGACGATGAGGACCAGGGCGACGACGACCCCGACGCTGAGGACGGTGCCCGTCGCGTGCGCTCGACTCGCCGTCGTCAGGACGCCCCGGACCTGCCGCGTCTGCCGATGGACGCCCGGACCGTCGGACAGCAGTTCACCGCGCCGTCGGGCAAGACCTACAGGCCCTCGATGTTCATCACCCTCACCCTTGCGTCCTACGGTCGCGTGATCCCCGGGCGTGGTGTGCCCGTGCACCCCGGGACCTACGACTACCGGCGCGCCGCGCTCGACGCGATCCACTTCCCGAAGGTCGTGGACCGGTGGGTGCAGAACCTGCGCCGCTGCGCTGGCTACAAGGTCCAGTACTTCGCCGTCATCGAGCCCCAGAAGCGCCTCGCCCCGCACCTGCACGCCGCGATCCGTGGCGCCATTCCCCGCGCGACGATCCGGGCCGTCACCAAGGCCACGTACGCGCAGGTCTGGTGGCCCGCCCACGAAACCCCCGTCTACGACGACGCCGAGCGCCTGCCGTGGTGGGACACCGAAGGGGCAGACGGTGACGGCGTGGGCTGCTACCGGTGCCCCGAAACGGGCCTTGCGCTGCCCACCTGGGCGCAGGCGTTGGCGCAGTTGGACGACGAGCTGGAAGCCGACCCCTCCACCCGCCCCGCCCACGTGGTCCGGTTCGGCACGCAGGTCGACGTCAAGGGCATCATCGCCCCCTCACCCGACGCCGACCGGGCCGTGCGGTACCTGACCAAGTACCTCACGAAGTCCGTCGCGACATCCCACGGCGGAGCCACCGACGACGACGAGCCGATCGACTGGGACCTCGAGGCGCACATCGACCGCATGCACGCCGAGGTCCGCTACCTGCCCTGCACCCCGACGTGCGCGAACTGGCTCCGGTACGGCGTCCAGCCCGACCAGCCCGGACCCGGCCTCGTCCCCGGACACTGCACCGGCCGCGCCCACGACCGGGAGAACCTCGGCCTCGGCGGGCGCCGCGTCCTGGTCTCGCGGAAGTGGTCCGGCAAGACCCTCACCGAGCACCGCGCGGACCGCGCCGCCGTCGTCCGGGAAACCCTCACGGCCGCTGGCATCGAGGCGCCTGAGACCGACCGGTGCGCCGCCGACGTCCTGCACACCGACGGCAGGCCCCGCTTCGTCTGGGACGACGCCAACATCGACCCGGGCGAATACACCAACGTCATCGTCGCCGCCGTCGTCCAACGCCGCGCCTGGCGAGCCCAATACGACCACGCCAAAACCACGATGCGCGCCGGGTCACCACCTGTGGACGACCTTTCGGCAACACCACCCACCGCCGCCGACGCGGCCTAATCAGAGGTAGGAATCATGGAACGACTGCTGTACCGGATGACCGAGGCTGCGGAATTCCTCGGCGTGAGCCGCTCGAAGACATTCGAACTCGTCCGGTCGGGCGTGCTGCCGTCGGTCAAGGTGGACGGATGCCGTCGTGTTCGCGCGAATGACCTGCGGATCTTCGTGGACTCGCTGGCGACAGAGGCGGCGTGACGGGCGTGCGCGATGGGCTCGTGAAGCGCGGCGCCACCTGGTCCTACGTCATCCGGGTCACGGACCCCACAACAGGTAAGAGTCGTCCACGCTGGGTCGGCGGGTTTCCGACGGAGAAGGCGGCGAAGAAGGCACGGGACGAGGCGCGGGTGAAGGCGGCGCGAGGTGAATACGTCGACCGCAGTCGCATGACGTTGGCGCAGTACCTGCCCCAGTGGCTGGACATGCACGCGGTGGAGATCAAGCCGCAGACCTTGGCCGGCTATCGCGACCTCCTGGACCGCTACGTCGTGCCCAGCATCGGCCACCAACGAGTCCAGGCGCTCCAGCCCGCGATGTTCACGAAGTTGGACCGGGACCTGCTCGACACCGGCGGGGTACGGGGGCAGGGCCTGTCTCGCCGGACGGTGGACTACGTTCACGCGATCTTGCGCAAGGCCCTGAACGATGCGGTGCGCGTTGACCAGGTGCTCACGTCGAATCCCGTTGATCGGGCCATGCGTCCTCGACGGGAGCCGCTCGGACCTCGGACGGTGTGGTCGGGGGACGAACTCTCGGCGTTCTTGGCGGTGGCCGAGCAGCACCGACTCTTCCCGTTCTTCCGGCTGGCGGCGTTCTCGGGTGGTCGCCGGGGGGAACTTCTCAATCTGCGTTGGCCGGACGTGGACCTCGACGCGAGTCGCATCCGCATCCGTGGGACGACGGCTGTCATCGCCGGGGTTCGGGTCGAGGGAACGACCAAGGGCGGGCGGGAGCGCACCGTCACCCTGGACGCGGGCACCGTCGCCGTGCTTCGTGCTCATCGGGCGCGTCAGAACGCTGACCGGTTGGTCGCCGGACCGGACTGGGCACCGGGCAATCTGGTGTTCACGCGCAACCTCGGGCTACCGATCTACCCCGACACCGTCTCGCAGCTCGTCCCCCGCTTCATCGAGCAGTACAACTCTCCCCGCGAGGGATCCGCTCCCGCCGTTCCATTGCCGCACGCGCGCCTCCATGATCTGCGGCATGTGCACGCGACGATCCTGCTTCTCGCCGGGGTGCCGGTGCACGTCGTCGCCGCGAGGTTGGGCCACGCTGACCCGTCGATCACGTTGCGGGTCTACGCCCACGTTCTGCACGAGGACGCGGTCCGGGTGGCCGACGTGTTCGCCTCGGCCATGCTCCCGACTGGGGCACGTTTGAGCGGGGCTGTTAGCAAGAGCGTTAGCAAGGATGCCGATCCGGATACAGAAAACCCCGCTCGATCATCTCGGGCGGGGCTCTGACCTGCTGTACTGCCGTTCCAAACGAAGTGCGCCCGAAGGGATTCGAACCCCCAACCTTCTGATCCGTAGTCAGATGCTCTATCCGTTGAGCTACGGGCGCGTACGTCGACCTTTGCGGGCCGGAGTTGAGGATAGCGTCCCGGAGGCCGTTCCCCCAAACTGAAACCTGCCGGCAGCCGAAACTGCCGTCGAACACCCAAAAAGCGGCAGGGCCCCGATCCCACCTGGGAATCGGGGCCGTGCGATGCGGAGACGGTGGGATTTGAACCCACGGAAGGGTTACCCCTTCACGACCTTAGCAGGGTCGCGCACTAGACCGGACTATGCGACATCTCCAGGCGGAGACAGGTTACCCGCCTGGCAGACCGCGCCGCAAAACGTCGCGCCGAAGGCGGGCAACGTCACACTTCGAAGGCCCAGGCGCGGTCCGTCAGCATGCGCGCGACGGCCAGTCCGATGGCGATCGCGGTCACCACGAGGGCCGCCTGGACGCCGAACGCGAGGGCCTGCGTCGTGTCGCCGTTGCTGAGGTGGAAGATCGCCCGGTAGGCCGTGGCACCCGGCACCATGATGACGACCGCCGGCACCGAGACGGTGATCCGCGGGACCCCGACGCGCGGCGCCCACCAGGCCGCGAGCAGCCCGACGATCAGGCTCGCCGCCGCAGCGGCCGCCTGCGGTACCGCGCCGACGTCGATCAGCTCGATCCGCACGACGTTCGCGATCATGCCGATGCTCGCCGCGGTCAGCGCCATCCGGCCCGGGCTGTTGAACAGCAGCGCGAACCCGAGCACGCCCAGGAAGCTGGCGATCAGCCGGAACGTCAGCAGGGCGACCGGCGCGAGCTGGATCGGCGCGGTCAGGTCGGGACTCAGCCCCGCGATCGACGACACGGCCCACAGGCTCAGCGCGGCGGAGACCAGGATCATCAGGGCGTACGTCAACCGGGCGATCCCGGCGCTGAAGTCGAACTTCGCCAGGTCGAGGGCCGCGGTGACGAGCGGGAAGCCGGGGATGAGGAAGAGCACCGCCGAGACGTACCCGACCTCGTGCCGGGCGTTGACCACCCCCAGGTGCTCCAGCCCGACGACGAGGCCGAGGTACCCGAGCGAGGCCACCGCCGCGGCGATCATCGCCGTGCCGAACTGGTTGTAGCCCCGGTGCGCGAACGCCCGGCGCACGAACTGCCCGGCCCCCGCGCCGAGCAGGACGCCGGCGATCTCGATCGGCCCGCCGTTGTTCAGGAATGCGAACGCCCCGCATGCGATCGCCGACCACAGGGCGTTGAGCAGCGGCGGGTACAGCGGCGCCTTGCGCTCGATCCGGTCCAGCTCGGCGGTGACCTCGTTCACCGAGATCTTCTCCGGCAGCGTGTGGGTCAGGTGCTCGAGCTCGGCGAGCCGGTCGGAGTTCACCCCGATCGAGCGCACCTCGGTCACCTCGGTCCGGAAGATCGGCCCGCGGTGCGAGGTCGCGGTGATCTCGGTGAGGGTCACGTGCGCGCTGTTCCGGTCCAGCCCGACGGCGCGGGCCACGCGGCTCATCGCGCTCTTGACCCGGTAGCTGCCGGTTCCGGCAGACAGCATGAGCTGGCCGGTGCGCAGCACGACGCCGGACTGACGAATGAGCTCGACCGGCTCGAGGGACTCCTCGGCGGGCGGGTAGTGGTTGGTCACGGGGTCAATCATGACGGCGGCGACAGGTCCGCACCGGGACCTCTTTCCTTCGGTACGCCTCGATCGGCGGCCCTCAGGGGTGCTCAACTTCGAACGGCGAGCACCAACGCACTACCCGGGCCGTTGATATTTGTCGGTCCACGCCCCAGCGAGAGTCCGTGAAAGGTGGCCTGTTGCCGCCCGTTCATCGCCGTCCATACTCGACGATCTCGTTCGAACGGTTCAGACCCACAATGCCAGCCAGGCCGGTGTCTGCCGGAACGACCCCGCCCGCGACCAAGAGCCCATCGGCGTCTGCTCCGCGCTGCGTCACCGATGTGCCGTCCTCAAAGTCGGCGCGGACGCTCACTATCGGCTCCGTGAACATCGCGAGGTAGTAGGTCCCCGGAACTCGGTCATTCCACCCGGTCCAGATCTGCAGCTCAGCGCGTCGTCTGACATCGGGAAGCGGTCCGCTCACGCCACCGACGGAGACGGGACGATCCCTACCGGGAATCCGACACTGGACCCGGGCCCCGTCAACAGACCCGGCTCCGATCGAGACGTCGACCGTCAGCTCAACACCGTCGGGATCTCGCGCATGCTCCCATTCGTAGTCGCGTGCTTCGAAGCGAAAGTGGTGCGCCCCGGTGACCTCCATGGACACGATCCCCCACCAACCAGGCGCCGGGCGACAGGACCCCGCCGTCGCGCATCGGGCCGCGATCGACGCTGACCTCAGGCCGCCGCGACGGGCGGTTCTTGCTCGGGCGTGAACTCAGCTGCCGGGCGCCCTTGGGCGCCGCCGCCCCTGTGCTCCGGCAACACGATGACCTCACCGGGAGGGCCCGGGGAAACCGACCGGTCCCAAGGTTGAAACACCCAGGCCGGAAACAGCATGACCCAACCGATTCCGCCGAAGAGAACCGTGAACAGCCCCACCGAAACCAGCTCCCGGTCAGCCGCCAGGTAGCCGAGCGCGACGATCGCGAGCAGCACCCCGAGACTGATCGCCGAGCGCACCAACACCTGCCGCTTCACAACAATGACGGCAGCCATCGGAGCCGGGGACGTCGAGGGGTCGTACCTCAGGTGAGCTTGCGCTTGAGGATCTTTCCTGTCGCGGTTGTCGGCAGGGACTCGACGATCTTGACCATCCGGGGGTACTTGTAGGAGGCCATCTGCTCGTGGCCCCAGGCGATCAGCTCGTCGGGGGTGACCGAGGCGTTCTTCTCGAGGATGACGTACGCCTTGATCTCCTCGCCGTGACTCTCGTCCGGCACCCCGATCACCGCGGCCAACGAGACCGCCGGGTGGGTCAGCAGGACCTCCTCGATCTCGCGGGGGTACACGTTGTAGCCGTTGCGGATGATCATGTCCTTGGACCGATCGACGATGTAGTACCAGCCGTCCTCGTCCCGCCGCGCGAGGTCGCCCGTCCGGAACCACCCGTCCTGGATGGCCTCCACGCTCGCGTCGGGACGGTTGAAGTAGCCCTTCATGACGTTGTGGCCCTTGATCGCGATCTCCCCGATCGCTTCGGGTGAATCCTTGATCTCCGACCAGCCGACCGGGTCGATCAGCTTCATCTGCACGCCGGGGATCGGCACCCCGATGGAGCCGGCCCGCGCCGGCTCGCCGTACCTGCTGAAGCTCGCGACCGGCGACGTCTCGGACAGGCCATACCCCTCAAGGATGGTCACGCCGAACCTCCGCTCGAAGTTCTTGTGGACCTCCACGGGCAGCGCGGCGCCGCCGGAGACGGCGATCCGGAGGTGCTTCGCGATCGAGGAGATGTCGACGCCCTCCTCCAGAGCGCCGAGCAGGGCCCAGTACATCGTCGGGACGCCGGCAAAGAACGTCACATCCGCCTTCAGCATCAGGTCCAGCGCCGGGCCGGCCTCGAAGCGCGGCAGCATGACGACGGTGCCGCCGAAGGCGCAGGCGGCGTTCTGGATCACGGTCTGCCCGAAGGAGTGGAACAGCGGGAGCACGCACAGGTAGGTGTCCGGGGCGTCGGCGTCCACATGGAACAACGCACCGCAGGCCAGTGCGTTGTCACGCATGTTGCGGTGCCGCAGCTCGGCACCCTTGGGGCGCCCGGTCGTGCCGGACGTGTAGAGGATCACCGCGGTGTCGTCCTCGTCGGTGGCCACGGAATCGAAGGTCGCCGGCTGTGCGGACGTGGCCTCACCCATCGTCTCGGTGCCGTCGATCGACGACGGGGCAGCGGGGTCGGCGGTGATCGCGAAGAAGTGCTCGCACGACTCGACCTGCCCGAACCCGGCGTGACCCTCGGCCCCGATCGGCAATGCGGGCGTGCCCTGGAAGCAGAAGTAGGCCTTCGCCTCCGAGTCGCTCAGGTGGTAGGCCACCTCGCGCCCCTTCAGCAGCACGTTGAGCGGCACCACGGTCGCCCCTGCTTTCAGGATCCCGAAGTAGACGACGGTGAAGTACGGGAGATTCGGGCAGCTCAGTGCCACCTTGTCCCCCGGCGCGATCCCCCGAGAGACCAGCAGATTGGCAACCTGGTTGGCGGCGCCGTCGAGCCGGGCGTAGGTCATGCGTGCGTCCCCGAAGACGATCGCGTCGCGTTCGGAGAATTTGCCCGCACTGTCCTCGAGCAGGGACGCCAGGTTGTACAACATCGGGCGACACCTCCGTCATCGGGGCTGGTGTGCCCAACGTACCCGCGAGCCATCAGGGCCACGAGGGAATCGGGTGGCCACGCGCACTTTCAGGACCGTCCGCTACGCACGGCTTCTGTCGAGGAACTGCCGCGCGGGCTACACCGACTGCGACTGGTGCTGCGGCTCTGGCTCCGGCTCGGTCCCGGTCCCGCCTGCGCCGGCAGTCGTGGTGGCAGTTCCGCGGGGCGGGTTCCAGTTCAGGACCGTCTCCCGGGCCCAGAACACGGCGAAGAAGGTGACCTCCCACCATTCGACGACGAGCGTCCGGTGGTCGAACCACAGCCAGGAGGCCAGGGCGAAGGCCACACCCACACCGACCGTCATGAGCAGCACAAGCCCCCGGTACCAGCCCAGGTGAGGTTCGGGCGGCTCCTCTTCACCGGCCGCGGCCGGCCACCCATGGGTGGCCACGGCGACGGTCAGGCTGATGATGAGGAAGACCGCGGACACGGGGTGGATCCAGTCGAACGTTGTGGGCGCCTCGAGGAAGGTGCGGTAGCCGAGAAGCACCAGGTAGCCGACGGACATGCCCTGCGAAACCCGGTAGAACAGCTGGGTCTTCCACCCCCTCGCGGTCAGCGTCTCACCCGCCCAATGCCCCGAGCGCTTCTCCACGACCAGGAACGCCGCGACGACGAGAACTACCGAGACCGCCACGATCCTGACCCCGAGAATCGCTGCGTCGCGCGCGGCCGGCGACAGCGAACTGAGATATCCGGGGAACGGCACGAACGCCACGAAGAGCGCGTAGAAGCCGGCCATGTTCAGCGCATAGTCCTCAACCGGTGCGCCTTTGTAGGCCACCAGGCAGACTGCCAGCCCGACGAGCATCCCGACAAACACATCGCGCAGCGGGCCCCCGTAGTACGCGCTGATCGACCCCTGAATTGTCCCGGTCGTCATGAACGTGCCCACGGAGGCGGTCAACATCAGCATCGGAAGCGCGACCAGGACCATGCGCAAGTGCCGATACGTGCTCAGTGCGACGTCTTTCTCCTGAAGCGCTGCCATGATGCGTTCCTCTCGCCGTTGAGGTCATCCGGCGTGATCGTCCCGCGCCCGGCGCACGCGTGTCCAGCGTTCTTTGTTCGCATTTCGGGTGATTTCCCGGGCTCAGAGCGTGGATTCTGAACCTCAAGACCCTCATCTCATCGGGTAGCCACGGCATACGTGATGCGGACCATGCCGTCATCCCCGGTCGCGTGTGTGCCGCGGAGGGTGAGGAGCACATCGTGGTCAAGGTCTCCGAAGAGTCGGCTACCACTGCCGATGAGGACCGGGGCGATGGATACGGTGAGCTCGTCGACAAGCCCGGCGGAGAGGAACGACTGGATCGTGCGCCCACCGTCGATATACACGCGCTGTGCGTCGTGCATGGCGAGGAGGCGCTGAGCTTCGTCAAGTGACGACGCTACGGTGACCCGCGGGTCCTCAGTTCGGAGTGTGGTGCTCAGGACTATGACGGTTTTGTCGTCGAAGGGCCATTCATCGAAACCGAGGACGGTCTCGTAGGTGCTGCGTCCCATGACGAGGGGGTCGACGGTCGGGAAGAATGTCTCCCAAACGAGCGCCGGCGCGGTCGTCTCTGGCGCGATGTGCTGCCGGACCGTCGGCGCGGTAAGCCAGTCGAGGTTGCCGTCCGGGCGCGCAATGAAGCCATCGAGGCTTACGCCGATGAATACGCAGCCCTGCCAGTGACGAGTGTCAGTCATTTCCACGCTTTCAGTAAGTGATCGAGGGTGTCGGTGGTGGTTGTGGGTTCAAGTTCAGCGGCGTGCCGGTACAGCGCTCCATGGAGAGCATCGAGAAGTAGGAGTGCGCCCTGGTGTGGGTTCTCGAGCCGCGGCAGTTCCAGTCCCTGGAGGAGCAATCCGAGGTAGCGGGCCTGCTTGGCCCATCCCTCGCGAAGCAGGACGGTTGATTCCGGCGAGAGGAGATCTCCCAACAACTCACTGAGGGCGAAGACCGCAGCGGCCGAAGACGGCGCACCAAACGCAGCGGTCACGTACGCGCGCAGCTCGTCCTCTGGCCGCGCCTCGGCGCGGGCGGCAGTCGGTACAAGCTCGATCCACCTGCGTGCGAGGGCATGGAGCAAGCCCTCTTTCGACCCGAACCTCTTGATGAGGCCCGCTGGACTGATCCCGGCCGCGGGCGCGACATCGTGCAGACTCCACGCCCCGGCCCCGGATCGTGTCGAGAGTGCGCTGTCGATCCGACCGAGGAGATCCTCGTCGCTCACAGCTCTAGGTCGAGGCATCCGGTTAGTAAACCACGGTTCACTAACCGTGAGCGTCCGACGAGTGAATTCGCGTCAGCGGGACGCCTGTTTGGCGAGGCGCGAAAGGTCGAGCAGGCTCGCGCCATCACTCTCGAACTCGGTCCAGGCTCGCACGAGCGGCGAGCAGACCCGCTTCGCGTGCTCATCCATGTCCGCAGCATGTCTCATTCAGGCGAGGCCCGTGTCAGGCTCTCCAGCTTCGCTTTGTCGCCTCTGCTTGGCCCGCTCGGCTTCCACGTAGGGACGCGCCAACTCCCATGCGAGACGGCGAAACTCTTCCGGGTTCTCGTCGTACCGCCTGCAGTCATCGATCCACTTCTCGAGGTCTGCTCGGACCATGTCGAGCGTCCGGACGTAAATCCCAGGCGGGCCATCGTGGATGAGATGCGGTGTTTCGGGGTTGTACGCCATAGAGAGCCCATGGATGTGCTGGAGGCCCGACTCCACCAGCGCCTCACTCGGACCCGTATCACGAGCAGGCCCGTCCACCACCCAAGGTTCGACCCAGGGCAGGGTCCACACGTGGGCGTCTTCACGGGTCTGTTCGCCATTCGCGACCGCACGCCAGACCGCCTCGACTGCGGATCTGGATGGCCAACCGGTCTGTCCTTCGGGCATGTCGAAGATTCTGCCCGAGATCGTCGTCGCGAGTAGCCCGCTGTGCTTGAACGTGTTCTGCAGCTCTCACGGCCGGTTGAACGGACTTGCGGACGCTACATTGCCCGGTCGATGAGTGCGGGCAGTTCGAGGAGGGGTACAGCTCGTGCGCTGTGAGTCGGCGTCCACGTGACCTCCCCGATCCAGCGCTCGACGGCCTCCTCACCCAGCAGAGCGTCAAGGAACAGGAAAGAGATCTGGGCCTGGGCATCGTCGGGTAGAGAGGCGAACGCGGGGTGGCTCATCGCGAGATGGATCTTTCCACTCGCGATCGTGGTGACAACCATCGCGGACGCGAGGTCAACGACCGGATGATCCTCGAACGCGATTGATACGCCCGCGGGGTCGGCTACCGGCTGGCGGGCATCCGCATACTCGAACGCGTCGTCGGCGAAAGGTGCGGCAGCCAGCCAACGGCGCGCAGCGTCCCGCACATCCGGGTTGCCTGCGGCCGCCACGACCAGGAGGTGGCGGGCAACCCGTCCGGCGCCTGTCTCGAAGGAGAGGTCAGGATCGATTGCGTGGACGTGCGTAGCGATGACGGGCCCGAGTTGGGCGCTGACTCGTGTCAAGGGCCATGGGGATCTGCCCAGAGGCGGTCTTAAACCCTGCCCAGTGACGGTCACGAAAACTGCCCGGTGATGGCCATGAGATCTGCCCACTGCTGACCATCACCGGCCGGCTCGTCAGCTCAACGGACTCACC